>PQAI01000208.1 GCA_003105245.1 Betaproteobacteria bacterium
GTCACCGAGTCGAAGGCCGTGGAAAGGCGCTTGGCGGGCATGCCCTCGGAGAGCATCTTGAAGCGGCGGTTGGTGCGGAAGGGGTCGCCCTCCCCCGCGAACATGCGCGTGGGGTCCTCGTTCTCGCGCTTGAAGGCGAAGACGCCGGCCGTGAACGGGAAGGAGCCCGGCGCGTTCTCCAGCAGCAGCCACTTGAGGAGCTCGCCGTGGTCCTCGAACCCCGGCAGCGCCACCTTGCGGATCTTGCTGCCCGAAAGCGTCCTGTGCGTGAGCGCGGTGCGGATCTCCCTGTCGCGGATCTTCACCACGTACTCGTCGCCGGCGTAGGACTCGCGCATGCGCGGCCACATGTCCAGGAGCTTGCGGGAGCGGTTGTCGAGCTTGCCCTCGCGATCGGCGGCCAGCGCCTCGAGGTTGGCGTTCGAGTCCTTGCACTCGTCGGCGAGCATCCTGCGGGCGGCCTGCAGGCTCTGGCGCTCGCGCGCGATCCTCGCCTGCGCGGCGGCGTGCCGCTTGTAGCCGCGCACCGTGTCGGCGATGTCGGCCAGATAGCGCGTGCGCTGGGGCGGCACCACGGGCGTCTGGTTCGTGCTGTGGCGCGTCAAGACGGCCGGCAGGCGCGAGGCGCCGGCCTTCAGGCCCAGGTCCTTCAGCTTCGGCAGGATCGCCTGGTAGAGCGCCGTCACGCCGTCGTCGTTGAAGCGCGCGGCCATGGTGCCGAAGACGGGCATCGCTTCCGGGCTCTGGCCAAAGGCCTGGCGGTTGCGCTGCACCTGCTTGGCCACGTCGCGCAGGGCGTCCGCCGCGCCCTTGCGGTCGAACTTGTTGATGGCCACGAAGTCGGCGAAGTCCAGCATGTCGATCTTCTCGAGCTGGCTCGCGGCGCCGTACTCCGGCGTCATCACGTAGAGGCTAGCGTCCACGTGCTTCACGATCGCGGCGTCGCCCTGCCCGATGCCGGAGGTCTCCACCACGATGAGGTCGAAGCCCGCGCACTTGCAGGCGGCCACCACGTCCGGCAGCGCCTGCGAGAGCTCGTTGCCCGCTTCCCGCGTGGCGAGCGAGCGCATGTAGACGCGCGGGCCCTTCGACCACGGGTTGATGGCGTTCATGCGGATGCGGTCGCCCAGCAGCGCCCCGCCGCTCTTCCGGCGCGAGGGATCGATGGAGACGACGGCGATCGAGAGCGAGTCGTCCAGGTCCAGGCGCAGCCGGCGCACCAGCTCGTCGGTGAGGCTCGACTTGCCCGCCCCGCCCGTGCCCGTGATGCCGAGCACCGGCACCCTGCGCGTCGCGGCCCGGGCCAACATCGCCTTGTGCAGCGCCGGGTCCGCCTTGCCGAGCTCGAGCGCCGTGATGAGCCTCGCCAGCGCCCGCCACCGCTTCGTGGTGTCGGACACGGTGTCAGACACCGAGTCTGACACCGCGAGGGCGTCGAGGGCCTTCGGAGCCTGCGGCGAGAGGTCGACGTCGGTGTCGTGCAGGATCGAGCCGATCATGCCGTTCAGCCCCAGGAGCTGGCCGTCCTCCGGCGAGAAGAGGCGCGTCACGCCGTAGTCGTGCAGCTCCTTCACCTCCGCCGGCACGATCACGCCGCCGCCGCCGCCGAACACCTTGATGCCCTCGCCGCCACGCTGGCGCAGCAGGTCCATCATGTACTTGAAGAACTCGACGTGGCCGCCCTGGTAGCTGGAGACCGCGATGCCCTGCGCGTCCTCGTGCAGCGCCGCGGTCACGATCTCCTCCACCGACCGGTTGTGGCCGAGGTGGATCACCTCCGCGCCCATGGACTGCAGGATGCGCCGCATGATGTTGATGCTGGCGTCGTGCCCGTCGAAGAGGGAGGCGGCGGTGACGATCCGCACCTTCTGGGTCGGCTTGTAGGTCGCGAGCTTCTTGCGCACGGACAGGTCGGTCATGGCGGGGACTCCTCGGTCGTGCCGCCATCATAGGCCAGGCGCCCCCGCGGGCTCCATGTTCCCCGCGGACGCAAATCGTGCAAAAATTGCCACGATGAAGCGCGCCTCCATCCCCCATTCGGCCGCAGGCACGGATCGCCAGGATCGTGCAACCGTCGCCGTGGGCTTCGTGACCGGGCTCCTCTCGGGCCTGGCACGCCGGGGCCTGGACGCCTCCACGCTGCTGCGCGCGGCGGGCATCGACCCGGCCGTGCTCGCCGATCCGGCGGCCCGGGTGCCGCTCGCCTCCTATGCCGCGCTCTATGGCGAGGTGATCCGGGTCCACGGCGACGAGGCCTTCGGGCTCTTCGCCGCGCCGCTGCGCCCGGGAACCTTCGAGTTCCTCTGCCGCGGCACGGTCGGGGCCGCGCGGCTGGGAGAAGCCCTCGACCGCGCAGGGCGATTCCTGGCGCTGGTGCTCCCGGAGCTGCGCGTGAGCGTGGAGCGCAATGGCCCCACGGCGCGCCTGGTCTTTGCCGAGGTGAAGCCGCTGGCGAGGCGGCCGGCCGACCCCTGCCGCGTGTTCGCCTTCGAATGGCTGCTTCGCCTGCTGCACGCGCTGGCCTGCTGGCTCGCGGGCCGCGCGCTGCCGCTCGGTGCCGTGCGCTTTCCCTACCCCCGCCCCGCCCACGCCGCGGACTACGGCCTCATCTACACCGAGCACTCGACCTTCGGCGGCCGGGCGCTGGAGGCCACGCTGGACGCGAGCCTCCTCGACCTGCCGGTGCGCCGCGACGAGTCCGACCTGGCGGCCTTCCTCGAGGGCGCCCCCGGCAAGATCACGATGCTCTACCGGCGCGACCGGGAACTGGCCGGGAACCTGCGCGCGATCCTCGCCGAAGCGCTGCCGCGCGCCGTGGGGCTTGAAGAAGCGGCGCGCGGGCTCCACCTGTCGCCGAGGACGCTGCATCGCCGCCTGCAGGACGAGGGCACGAGCTTCCGCGCGATCAAGGACGCCCTGCGGCGCGACCTCGCCACGGCGAGGCTCGCGAAGCCCGGAGAGAGTGTCGCGCGCGTGGCGGCCGAGCTGGGCTATTCGGAGCCTTCCGCCTTCTTCCGCGCCTTCCAGGGCTGGACGGGCGAGGCCCCGAGCGCCTGGCGACGGCGGGTCCTCGGCCGGCGTTGAGCCGGGCGGGATGCCGCGACCTGAGTACAATTCAACCCATTCCAGGAAAGGCCACCATGTTCGACGCGATCTCCATTCCCTTCGGCTCCAAGATGCTCTTCAACACGGTGAAGCTGAAACCGGGCGTGAGCATGGACGACGTCGAGCTCGCCCTCGGCGAGATGTGCAACACGGTCAAGAACACCTACGGCGGCGACAAGGGCGGGTTCATCGCCGGCCAGGTGTTCAAGTTCTCCGGCTTCGCCTCCGCCGAGGGCTCGCTCACCGCGCCCAAGGGTGCCGACGACCACATCGTGATCGTCACCTACTGGAGGTCCTTCGAGGAGCACGAGCGCTCGCACGCCGACCACGTGTTCAAGGAGAAATTCGCCGCGCTCGCGAGGATGTGCACCGACACCCAGGAGCTGGGTTACGAGCTGCTCTGGCAGGGCGTGCCGGAAACCGAGTAGCGCCCCTTGTTCGACAAGATCCTCGTCGCCAACCGCGGAGAGATCGCCTGCCGGGTGATCCGCACCTGCCGCGCCCTCTCGGTGCGGACGGTCGCCGTGCATTCGACCGCCGATGCGCGCGCGCTGCACGTCGAGATGGCCGACGAGGCCTTCGAGATCGGCGGCCCGCGCCCGGTCGACTCCTACCTGCGCGGCGACCGGATCATCGAGGTCGCGCGCAAGTGCGGCGCGCAGGCCATCCACCCCGGCTACGGGTTCCTCTCCGAGAACGAGCGGTTCGCCCGCGCGGTGGAGGCGGCCGGCCTCGTCTTCATCGGCCCCACGCCCGAGGCCATCGAGAAGATGGGGCTCAAGGACCGCGCGAAGGCGATCCTCGAGAAGGCGGGCGTGCCGGTGGTGCCCGGCTACCACGGCGAGAAGCAGGACGACGCCTACCTCAAGGCAGTGGCGGATACGATCGGCTTTCCCCTGCTGGTGAAGGCGGTGGCCGGGGGCGGCGGGCGCGGGATGCGGCTCGTGCGGGACGCCGGCGAGTTCGATGCCCAGCTCGCGGCCGCGCGCCGCGAGGCGAAGGGCGCCTTCGGCGACGACCGCGTGCTGCTGGAGCGCTTCGTGCAGGGCCCGCACCACGTCGAGTTCCAGGTCTTCGGCGACACGCACGGCAACCACGTGCACCTCTTCGAGCGCGAGTGCTCCATCCAGCGCCGGCACCAGAAGGTGCTGGAGGAGTCGCCCTCCCCCTTCCTCGACGAGGAGCTGCGCCGCCGCATGGGCAAGGCGGCCGTGGCCGCCGCGAAGGCCATCGGCTACCGCGGCGCCGGGACGGTCGAGTTCATCGTGGGCGCCGACCGCCAGTTCTACTTCATGGAGATGAACACGCGCCTGCAGGTCGAGCACCCGGTGACGGAGATGATCACGGGCGAGGACCTGGTCGAGTGGCAGCTTCGCGTGGCGGCGGGCGAGCCGCTCCCGCTCTCGCAGGACGAGATCCTCACCGGCGGGCACGCGATCGAGGTTCGCCTGTGCGCCGAGAACCCGGGCAACGGCTTCCTTCCCGAGACCGGCCGCGTCGCGGTCCTGCGCACGCCTCCCGAGGCGCCCGACGTGCGCCTGGACACCGGCATCCGCGAAGGCGACACGGTGAGCGTCTTCTACGATTCGATGCTGGGCAAGCTCATCTGCTGGGGTGACAACCGAGAGGAGGCCGCGCGCCGGATGCGCGAGGCACTTTCGCGCACCGAGGTCCTCGGCGTGCGCACCAACCTCGCCTTCCTCGAGCGGCTCGTCGCCCACCCCGCCTTCATCGAGGGCGTGACCGACACCGGGTTCATCGACGCGCACCGCGCCGGCCTCCTGCCGCCCGCGGGCGAAGTGCCGCTGGAGGCGCTGGTGGCCGCGGCGGCACGCGTGCACCTCGACGAGCGCGCCGCCTCGCCGGGAAGTTCCCCGTGGGACCACGCGGGCGGATGGCGCCTCAACCAGCCGGCCGTGCGCGCGATGGAGTTCCGCCGTCCCGACGGCGCCACCGTGGCCCTCGAGGCGCAGATGGGCGCGGACCACGCGCTCGTCCACGTGTCCGGGCGCCGCCACCGCGTGACCCTGGGGCCCG
Organism: Betaproteobacteria bacterium; assembly: GCA_003105245.1. GTDB lineage: Bacteria > Pseudomonadota > Gammaproteobacteria > Burkholderiales > Usitatibacteraceae > FEB-7. Next base: position 5,143 of record PQAI01000208.1, read on the forward strand.
GTGACGGCGAGCGGCTGCAGGTCTCGCTGGACGACGAGACCTACTTCGCGCGCGTGGTGCGCCACGGGGACCTCCTCTCGGTCTCCACGCCCGCGGGGCGGCACGAGCTCGTCCTCGTGGACCCCTTCCACTACGAGCCGGCGGACCTGCTCCCCGACGCGAGGCTCACCGCGCTCATGCCCGGGCGCGTGGTGAAGCTCATGGCGAGCGCGGGCGAGAAGGTCGCCAAGGGCCAGCCGCTCATGATCCTGGAGGCCATGAAGATGGAGCACACGCTCGTCTCGCCGCGCGACGGCGTCATCGAGCGCGTGGCCTTCGCCGAGGGCGACCTCGTTCCTGCCGACGCCCTGCTTTTCGCCTTCCGCGACTAGGCGACGGTCACGTCCTTCGAGAGGTAGACGTCCTGGATGGCGTTCAGGAGCGCCACCCCCTCCTTCGTCGGCTTCTGGAACGCCTTGCGGCCGGAGATGAGGCCCATGCCGCCGGCGCGCTTGTTGATCACCGCCGTGCGCACGGCCTGCGCGAGGTCGCCCGCGCCCTTGGACTCGCCCCCGGAGTTGATGAGGCCCGCGCGGCCCATGTAGCAGCCGGCCACCTGGTAGCGCACGAGGTCGATGGGGTGGCTCGTGGTGAGCTCCGAGTAGACCTTCGGGTGGGTCTTGGCGAACTTGATCGCGTCGAACCCGCCGTTGTTCTCGGCCATCTTCTGCTTGATGATGTCGGCCTCGATCGTCACGCCCAGGTGGTTGGCCTGGCTCGTGAGGTCGGCGGCCACGTGGTAGTCGACGCCGTCCTTCTTGAAGGCGGAGTTGCGCAGGTAGCACCACAGGAACGTCGCGAGCCCCAGCTCGTGCGCGCGGTGGAACGCCTGCGAGATCTCCCAGATCTGCCGGCGCGATTCCGGCGAGCCGAAGTACACCGTGGCGCCCACGGCCACCGCCCCCATGTCGAAGGCCTGCTCGACGCTCGCGAAGAGGCTCTGGTCGTAGGTGTTGGGGTAGGACAGGAACTCGTTGTGGTTGATCTTCACCACGAACGGGATGCGGTGCGCGTAGCGGCGCGAGACGGCGCCCAGCACGCCCAGCGTCGAGGCCACGCCGTTGCAGCCGCCCTCGATCGCGAGCTTCACGATGCCCTCGGGGTCGAAGAGGGCCGGGTTGGGCGCGAAGGACGCGCCCGCGGAGTGCTCGATGCCCTGGTCGACGGGCAGCAGCGACAGGTAGCCCGTGCCCGCGAGGCGCCCGTGGTTGAAGAGCGACGCGAGGGCGCGCATCACGGAGGGCTTGCGGTCCGTGATGGCGACGACGCGGTCGAGGAAATCGGGCCCCGGCAGGTGCAGGCTCGACTTCGGGATGCCCTTGCAGGCGTGGGTGAGGAGGGATTCGGCTTCGGCGCCGAGCAAGCTGGCGATGTCGGTCATGGCGGTCTCCGGAATTCGCGCAGGCGAGATTTCCAGAGTGCGACGGCCAGGCGCCGGCCGCAATCCCCCACCCTTGACCCGGATCAGGAAAGCGTGCGAACGAGGGGCTTGCCGGCGAGCCAGGCCTCGAGGCACTCGACCATGCCGCGGGCGAACTTCTCGTACACGGGGGCGGCGACGAAGCCGACGTGCGGAGTGAGCACCGCGTTGGGAAGCTTCGCGAGGGGATTTCCGGCCGGAAGCGGCTCCTCGTCGAACACGTCCACGGCGGCCATGCCGGGCCGCCCCGCCTTCAGGGCCGCGGGCAGCGCCGCCATGTCGACGAGCGTGGAGCGCGCGGTGTTCACGAGGATGGAATCGGGCCGCATCGTGGCGAGGCGCCCGGCATCGAGCAGCCCGCGGGTGGCATCCGAAGGCACGAGGTGCAGGCTCACGACCTTCGAGGTGGCCAGCAGCTCCTCGAGCGAGACGGCCTTCGCCCCGCCCTGCGCCGCGCGCTCCGCCGTCATGTGCGGGCTCCAGGTGACGACCTCCATGCCGAAGGCGGCGCCGACGCGCCCGACCCGCTGGCCGATCTCGCCGAAGCCGATGAGGCCCAGGCGCTCGCCCTTGAGGATGGAGGCGAGCGGCCCGCCGTCGCGCCAGCGCCCCTGCCGCACCAGCGCCATCCCCGCCTCCAGGCGGCGCGATGCCGCGAGGATGAGCGCCCAGGCGTGCTCGGTGGTGCTGTCCTTGCCCGGGTCCTTGTCGGTGTGGCTCACGGGAATGCCGCGCGCGGCGAAGGCGGCCGCGTCGAGCTGCGTGTTGCGAACGCCCGTGTACACGAGGTACTTGAGCTTCGGCAGCTTCGCCAGCAGGTCCGCCTTGAACGGCGTGCGGTCGCGCACCACGGCGATGGCGTCGGCCTCGCCGATGGCGGCCATGAGCGCGTCCCCGCGCAGCTTCTCGTGGTGCACCAGCACGCTCGCCGCGCGGTCGATGGCCGACCAGTCGGCCAGGCGGCGCATGGCCTGCTCGTAGTCGTCGAGGACGACGATCAGCGGGCGCGAGCTCATCCCCGCCCCGCCGCGACGACCTGCGCGACGCTTCCCGCCGCGCCGAGGTTCCAGCACGCCGCGATGAGCTCTCCCGCGCGGGCCGCCCCGATGACCGGATCGGCCAGCCCGTGGAACTTGGCCTCCAGGTCCGCGTCCGTCATGGGCCGCTCGAGCGAGCCGATGGCGTGCTCGACGAACACGCGCTCGCGGCGGCCGTCCTTCATCACCGCCGTCACGTCCGCCGCGGCCTCGTCGATGGAATCGTCGACAGTGGCCACGACCTTGCGCCGCAGCGCCGTCACGTCCTCGCGCGTCACGATGGCGTCGTCGTACTCGCCCTCCCCGGCGCGCCCGAAGACGAGCCCCGCCGCGAAGCCGTGGTAGACGCTGAACTTGCCCTGCAGCCCGTCCTGCGGCTCCTTCTTGCCCGTGAGCTCGAGCACGAGCGAGTGCACCTTGAGCTCGATGCGCTCGACGTCCGCGGCCTGCACGCCGCGCGCGCGAAGCTGCACCGCCGCGTCGATCGTGGGGTGGATCACGATGCCGCAGGCGAACGGCTTGTAGGTGTTGAAGGAGATCTCGAAGCGCCTGCCCAGCTCGTCGGTGGCCTCGTTCCAGTCGCACTTCGTGGAGACCACCTGCGCGTAGCCGCGCGCGGCCTCGATGGACCTGGGGCTCGAGGTGAAGCCGTGCTTCGCCAGGAGCGCCGAGAGCAGCCCCGCGCGCGCGGCGCCGCCCGGGTGGAAGGGCTTGGTCATGGTGCCGAACTGCTCGCGCATCCCCACGGGCTGCGAGGCGGCGATTCCCAGCGCCATGGCCGTCCTCTCCTCGTCCAGGCCCAGGAGGCGCGCGCATCCCGCCGCGGCCCCCAGCGTGCCGGTGGAACCGGTGATGTGCCATCCCCGGTCGTAATGGTCGGGGTACATGACGTTGCCCAGCCGGCAGGAGACGTCGATGCCCAGCACCAGCGCGTCGATCACCTGCCGCCCCGTGGCGCCGGTCACCTCCGCCAGCGCGAGGAGCGCCGAGGCGACGGGACCGGCCGGGTGGATGATCGTCTTGAGGTGCGTGTCGTCGAAGTCGAACGTGTGCGAGCTGATGCCGTTCACCAGCGCCGCGCTCGCCATGTCCAGCCGCTCCTTCCGGCCCAGGACCGTCGCCTGCGGGGCCGGCTGCAGCATGGCGGCCGCGTCGATCGCGGCCTGCGCCGCCTCGTGGCGCGCGGCGCCCACCGCGCAGCCCGTCCAGTTGAGGAAGGTGCGGTGCGCCTCGTGGTCGACCGCGTCGCTCCAGCCCCGCGAGGGGTGGGTGGCGACGAACTTCGCGAGCGTTCGCGTGACGGGCGGCGCGTTCGCGTCCGCCTGGACCTGCGTGTTGCGTGCCATCGGTCAGTTTTCCAGGGTGATGTTGCGTTCCTTGGCGAGCTTCGCCCACTTGGCGATGTCGGCCTGCATGAACTTGCCGAACTGCTCGGGCGTCATGGGCATCACCTCCAGGGCCTCGCCGGAGAGGCGCTGCTGCAGCTCCGGCGACTTGATCGCCTTGTTGATCTCGTCGTTGAGCTTCTTCACGACCGCCTCGGGCATCTTCGCGGGGCCGACGATGCCGTACCACTGCACGCCGTCGAAGCCCTTGTAGCCCAGCTCCTCGAAGGTGGGCGTGTCGGGCAGGAGCGGGTGGCGCTTGAGGCCCGTCACCGCGATCGGCTTCATCTTGCCGGCGCGGATGTGCGGCACGGCCGCCGCGAGCCCGGGCATCATCATCTGGGTCTGGCCGCCGAGGATGTCGGTGATGGCCGGGCCGATGCCGCGGTAGGCCGCGTGCACGGCCTCGAAGCCGGCGGCGGTCCGGAACTGCTCCATGGCGAGGTGCGTGAGCGAGCCCTGCCCGGCCGATCCGTAGCTCACCTTGTTCGCCTTGGCGTACTCGACGAGGGACTTGATGTCCGTCGCCGGGACGTTCGTCGCCACCACGAGCACGTTGGGCGTGCCCGCCACCATCGCGATGGGCGAGAAGTCCTTCACGGCGTCGTAGGGCACCTTGCGCACCGCCGGCACGGTGCCGTGCGTGGCCACGTAGCCCAGCATGAGCGTGTAGCCGTCGGGCGCCGCCTTGGCCACGGCCTGCGAGGCGATCACGCCGCCGCCGCCCGACATGTTCTCCACGATGAAGGTCTGGCCCAGCGCCTTGGTGAGCTGCTCGGCCACGGTGCG
>PQAI01000209.1 GCA_003105245.1 Betaproteobacteria bacterium
AACATGGGCACCGCGGCGGCCCGCAACGCGCTCGCGGTGCTGGGCGAGGCGGCGCCCGTCGCCCCCTAGAGCAGGCAGGAAAGCCGCTCCTCGCGCAGCGTCGCGAAGCCGTGGCGTTCGTAGAAGCGRCGGGCGCCCGGGTTGTCGAAGTGSGTGGCGGTGTCGATKCGGGTGACGCCCGCGCGRCGCAGCTCGTCCTTGAGCGAATCCATCATCGCCGTGCCGATGCCCTGCCCCTCGAGGCCGGGGCGCACGTTCACGTCGTCGAGCTTGGCCACGAGCGTGCCTCGCGAGGTGGAGATCGCGAAGCAGACCACGCAGCAGCCCACGACCWCGCCGCCGYGCCGGCCCATCCACACGAAGCCGAGSTCSGGKCGCKCGASGAAGAGATCCAGCGCGCGACGYAGTGCCTCGGGGCCGCCGTCGCCGTAGACGGAAGCGACGTCCTGGTAATGCGGGTCGGCCTGCAGGAACGCGAGGAAGAGCTCGAACGCGGCGTCGCGGTCGGCCGCGCCCATGCGCGCGAAGGCGGGCTTCAACCCTTCTCCCCGGCCAGGCCGTAGGCGCCCAGTCGACTCTCCGACAGGGTGAGCGACTCGAAGCGCCGGTCGAGGCGGTCGTAGTCCGCCTCGTGCTCGCCGACGAAGGCGCTGAAGGCCTCCTCGCTCTTCCAGCGGTCGATGGTGACGTACTCGCCCGGGCGYTCGTCGTCGGCCAGCAGCTCCGTGCCGAGGTAGTCCTTCGACGACGCAAAGAACTTCGCCCACTCGCCCTTCGGGCCGTAGGCCTTCGCGAACTTCGCTTCCTGCGCCGGGTCGACGCGGTAGCGCCAGATCACGACATACATGGGTTTCTCCCGGATACGTACCTGGTACGTGTACCTGGTACGTTCGCTAGCCGAGCCAGGCGCGGGCGTTGCGGAACATGCGCATCCAGGGCGAGTCCTCGCCCCAGCCGTCGGGGTGCCAGGACATGAGCACGGTGCGGAAGACGCGCTCCGGGTGCGGCATCATGATCGTGAAGCGCCCGTCGGGCGTGGTGACCGCCGTGATGCCGCCCGGCGAGCCGTTGGCGTTGTAGGGGTAGGCCTCGGTGGGCTTGCCGCGGTTGTCCACGAAGCGCGCGGCCACCAGGTACTGGCAGGCCTCGAGCGTCTTCGCGTCCCTGAAGGTCGCCTTGCCCTCGCCGTGCGCCGTCACGATGGGGATGCGGCTGCCCTCCATCCCGGAGAGGAGGATCGAGGGCGACTTCTGCACCTCGACCAGCGTGAAGCGCGCCTCGTACTGCTCCGAGAGGTTCCTCTCGAAGTGCGGCCAGTTCTGCGCTCCCGGGATGATGGACTTGAGGTTCGACACCATCTGGCAGCCATTGCAGGCGCCGAGGGCAAAGGAGTCGGCGCGGTTGAAGAAGGCCTCGAACTCGTCTCTCGCCCGCGAGTTGAAGAGGATCGACTTGGCCCAGCCCTCGCCCGCGCCCAGCGTGTCGCCGTAGCTGAAGCCGCCGCAGGCGGCGAAGCCCTTGAAGTCGGAGAGCTTCACGCGGCCGGCGATGACGTCGCTCATGTGCACGTCGAAGGCCGCGAAGCCGGCGCGGTCGAAGGAGGCGGCCATCTCCATCTGCCCGTTCACGCCCTGCTCGCGAAGGATCGCGATGCGCGGCCGCGCGCCCCTGGCGATGAAGGGCGCGGCAATGTCCTCGGCGGGATCGAAGGTGAGCTTCGCGTTCAGCCCCGGGTCGCCCTCGTCGAGGATCCTGTCGTATTCCTGGTCCGCGCAGGCCGGGTTGTCGCGCAGCCTCTGGATGGCGTGCGTGACCGAGGACCAGGCCCGGTGCAGGTCCACGCGCTTCTCGTCGAGCACCGGCTTCGCGTTCACCATCGCGCGCACCCGCCCCTCGGCGTTGGGGTGCCCGATCACGTGCGACTCGCGCGAGAGCCCCGCGTCGCGCAGCGCCTGCATCACGGCAGCCCGGTCGCTCTTGCGTATCTGCAGCACCGCGCCCAGCTCCTCGTTGAAGAGCACCGCGAGGATGCGCTCGGCGAGATTCCCGGCGAGCACGTCCGTCTGCCGCTCGTGGCCGTCCACGTCGAGCTGCCTSGGRTCGATGGCGAGGTTGTCCAGGTAGAGCGTGGCGCCGCAGCGCCCGGCGAAGGCCATCTCGCACACGGTGGCGAAGAGCCCGCCGTCGGAGCGGTCGTGGTAGGCGAGGACCTGGCCGCGCGCATTCAGCAGCTGCACGGCGGCGAAGAAGGCGGCGAGCTTCTCGGGATCGTCCACGTCCGGCGCCGCGTCGCCCAGCTGGCCGTGCACCTGGGCCAGCGCCGAGCCGCCGAGGCGGTTCTTCCCGCCGCCGAGGTCGACGAGCACGAGCTCCGAATCGCCCTGGTCCGTGCGAAGCTGCGGCGTGAGCGTCTCCCGCGCGTCGACGACCGGCGCGAAGGCGGAGACGATGAGCGAGAGCGGCGCCGTGACGGCCCTCGCCTCGCCGGTGGCCGCGTCCTTCCACGTCGTCTTCATCGACATGGAGTCCTTGCCCACGGGGATCGAGATACCCAGCGCGGGGCAGAGCTCCATCCCCACGGCCTTCACGGTGTCGAAGAGCGCCGCGTCCTCGCCGGGGTGACCCGCCGCGCACATCCAGTTGGCGGAGAGCTTGATGTCGCCGATCGCGGCGATGCTGGCCGCCGCGATGTTGGTGAGGGCCTCTCCCACGGCCATGCGTCCCGAGGCCGGGGCGTCGATGAGCGCCAAGGGCGTCCTCTCGCCGATGGCCATCGCCTCGCCGAGGTTCGTGGCGTAGCCCATGGTGGTGACGGCCACGTCGGCCACCGGCACCTGCCACGGCCCCACCATCTGGTCGCGCGCGCACATCCCGCCCACGGAGCGGTCGCCGATGGTCACGAGGAAGGTCTTGTCCGCCACCGTCGGCAGGCGCAGCACGCGATAGGCGGCCTCCTTCAGCTCCACCTTCGAGAGGTCGATCGGTTCGAGCTTCCTCGCCAGCCGCTTCACGTCGCGGTGCATGCGCGGGGGCTTGCCGAGCAGCACCTCCAGCGGCATGTCCACGGGACGGTTGGCGAAGAGCGTGTCCTCGACCACGAGCTGCCCGTCGGCGCGCGCGATGCCCACCACGGCGTAGGGGCAGCGCTCGCGCTCGCAGATCGCGTCGAACTCGTCGACGCGGTCCTCGGGGATCGCGAGCACGTAGCGCTCCTGCGACTCGTTGGACCAGATCTGCATGGGCGTCATGCCCGGCTCCTCGATGGGCACCTCGCGCAGCTCGAAGTCCGCGCCCACGCCGCCGGAATGGGCCAGCTCCGGCAGCGCGTTGGAGAGCCCGCCCGCGCCCACGTCGTGGATGGAGAGGATGGGGTTGCGATCGCCCATCTGCCAGCAGGCGTCGATCACCTCCTGGCAGCGGCGCTCGAGCTCGGGGTTGGCGCGCTGCACGGAGTCGAAGTCCAGC
>PQAI01000210.1 GCA_003105245.1 Betaproteobacteria bacterium
CGCGCAGACGGTGGGATACCCGAGGGAAGCGTAGTTCTCCCCTCTGCCCCGGGAGAGGGGTCGGGGGTGAGGGTCAGGTCCCCACCACGCCGCCATCCGTGCGCCGCACGACAATCGTGCAGGGCCGCGGGCGCGGCTGGTTGCCTACCACGGTTGCGTCGCCCACGGCCGGAAACCTCGAGAACCTGCCGGGCTCCCGCGCGATGTCGTTGTTGGTGTAGGTCGAGCCGTCGGCCTTCTTCGGCGTGTTCGGGTGCCCGCCGATCTCGCCGGGGTGCTGGATGTTGATGAACATCGTCGTGCGGTCCCGCGTCCAGGTCACGCCCGTGATCTCGCAGGCCGAGGGACCCACCAGGAAGCGGCGGATCTCGCCCGTGGAGACGTCCGCGGCCAGCATCTGGTTGTTGCCCTGGCCGTCGAAGTTGCCGCTGTTGGCGTAGCTGCCGTCGGTCTGGATCCACAGCCGGCCGGAGGAGTCGAACTGCAGGCCGTCGGGGCTGTTGAACATGTCGTCCACCGTGACGTTGGCCGACCCCGAGCGCAGGTTGGTGCGGTCCGCGATCGTCTTGGGGTTGCCGGCGAGCACGAAGATGTCCCACGTGAAGGTGGTGGACGTGGGGTCGCCGTTCGCCTCGTTCCAGCGCAGGACGTGGCCCCACACGTTGTCGGCGCGCGGGTTCGCGTCGTCCACGGCCGGGCGGGCCGCGCCGGCCACCGTGCTGCCGTTCGGGTTGTTGGAGGAGGCTGGCGTGGTGCCGCGGCGATTGTTGTTGGTGAGCGAGACGTAGATCTCGCCGGGCTTCCTCGGATTGGCCGCAATCCACTCGGGGCGGTCCATCATCGTCGCGCCGAGGCGGTCGGCGGCTTGGCGGGCGCGGATGAGGATGTCCGCCTGGCTCGTGAACCCGTTGGAGGCGTCGAGGCCGCCCTGGCCGAAAACCATCGGCATCCACGTGCCGTTGCCCATGCGGTCGCCCGCTGCCGCGCCGGCGTCGAACTTCGCCACGTAGAGCGTGCCCGAGTCGAGAAGGTCGGCGTTGGCGGCGGCGTTGCCGGGGACGTAGTTGCCCGAGCTCACGAACTTGTAGATGTACTCGTTGCGCTCGTCGTCGCCGGTGTAGACGACCACCTTGCCGTTGGGGGCGACCACGAGCTCGGCGTTCTCGTGCTTGATGCGGCCCAGCGCCGTGCGCTTCCTGGGCTTGCTCGTCGGGTTGAACGGGTCGACCTCGACGATCCAGCCGAAGCGGTTGCACTCGTTGGCCTCGGCGTTGAGGTCGAAGCGCGCGTCCACCGTGTGCCAGAGGTAGCCGAAGCCGTCCTTGGCCAGGCCGTAGCGGTTCTCCAGCGCGCTCGCCGTGCGCGTGCCGTTCCAGCCGAAGTAGCCGTTGAAGTTCTCCTCGCAGGTGAGGTAGGTGCCCCAGGGCGTGAAGCCGGCGGCGCAATTGTTGAGCGTGCCCAGCACCTCGGCGCCGGACGGATCCGCGGCGGTCTTGAGCAGCTCGTGGCCGCGGGCCGGGCCGGTGAGGGACATCGGCGTGTAGCCCGTGATCCGGCGGTTGTACGCCGAGCCGCGCACGTAGTCCCAGCTCCCATCGCCCTTGCGGTAGACCTCGATCACCGAGAGGCCGTGGCCCGCCTGGCCCTTCCTCGCCTTCTCCAGCGTGAAGGGCAGCATCCAGTTGGCCGCGTCCGTGCCCGGCGCGTAGTAGTACTCGGGGTTGATGTACTCGTGGTTCACCACGAGCAGGCCCCGGTCGCTGCTCTCGCCCCCGACCGCGGCGAAGCCGAAGAAGTGCATGCCGTCATGGTTGTCGCCCACCTGCAGCTCCGCCTGCGCGGCCGTCTCGGTGGCGTCGCCCTTGAAGGCCACCGCGCCCGCGACGAGCGGATCACCCCAGCTCACGAGCGCCTCGGCCTTGTAGCCGGGGGGCACCACCATCGTGTCGGCCGTGCTGGTGCCGACGGCGGCGAAGCCCAGCAGCTTCTCGTCCCCGTCGCCGCCCGAGTCGGCGCAGGCGACCACGGAGCCCAGGAAGGGCAGGAGCGCGGCGCCGAGGCCCGTCTTCAGGAACGTCCGTCGCCGGGGATTCGCCGCGATGGCGGCCTCGACGAGGTGGGTGAGGTGGGGATTGCAGGAGAGGTTGCTGACGCCGTCATCGTCGCGGATCGTGTAGGCCATGGGGAGTCCTCCAGGAAAAGAGCGGAGGATAGAAACCCCATGTGAAATTTCCGCGAACGTTTCGTGACGGCCGATCTCTCCCCTCTCCCTCGGGGAGAGGGGCCGGGGGTGAGGGCTACTTCCTGCTTCGCCTCTCCCGTTTGCGCCCGTAGCTCTCCGCCGCGAGCTTTAGCCCCACCAGGTCGGTGGACTCCAGCGCGGCGGCCTCCTCGCCCGCGAATCCTTCCCGCCGAGCCACGTCCCCGGGGCTCGCGATGAAGGCCTCGCGAAGCGCCGCGTCCGTGTAGAGCCGCGCGAGGAATGCCTCCACCGCCGCGCTCATGCGGCCCTCCCCAACGCCCGCGCACGTCCCTCGGCCAGCGCCCGCCGGGCGCGATCGAGCTGCGCCACCAGGTGGCCGATCGCGGGGTAGTTGCCGTCCCGTTCCAGGATCACCGTGAGCTCGCCCTGCGCGCGGGCGGCCAGTGCGGCGAGAAGGCCGTACACGGGATCGGGCACGTCGTTCAGGTGATCGTCGAGTAGCCGCGGCGCGACCCCATGGGGCGTGAGCCAGCGGCCGCCCGACAGGTGCACGAGCCGCACGCTTTCCAGGGGCATGGCGCGCAGCATTGCCATCGGGTCGTGGCCGAAGTTCACCGCATTGGCGTAGAGGTTGTGCAGGTCGAGGAGCATTGGCGATCCCGACCCCGCCACGATGGCGCGCGTCCACGCCGGCTCGTCCAGCGTGCTCGCGGGCGGGTCGACGAGGGTCGCGATGTTCTCGAGCAGGGGGAGCGCTCCCACCACGCGTGCCGCGCGGCGCAGGTTCTCGAGCGTTCCGTCGACGCTGGCCGCCGTGCGGGGAGGCGCGGCGAGGTGCCCGATCTCCACGCCGCCGGCGCGCACGAAGGCGAGGTGCTCGGACCAGAGCTCCGGGCGCACCACCTCCACGAGCCGCGCCATGTCGTCCAGGCGCCGCGGGTCCACGCGATGGCAGGAAGCCAGCCCCATCGCCACGCCGTGCAGGAGGAGCGGCCGCTCGCGCCCCAGGGCCGCCAGCGCTCGCTGCTCTTCGCGCGGTGCGCGCGTCCAGTCCTCCGCGATCACCTCCAGCACGTCGATCGCGACCAGGCGCTCCAGGATGGAGGCGGCGAGTTCCCCGCGCCAGCCCAGGCCCACGCGATCGGCCATCATTCGCCCCCGCACCCGCCGCAGCCGCCGCCGCAGCCGCCCCCGCCGCCGCCATCGGAGGAGCCGCCGCCATCGCTTCCGCCCCCGTCGCCCGCCGGCCGCGGAAAGAGCAGCGCCACCAGGGGAAAGGCCGTCGAAGGCAGCGCCCACAGTCCGTAGACGCTCGCGAGCAGCAGCGCCTCGTTGGTGCCGCCCCCGGGCCGCAGGGTGTCCGCACGAAGCATCAGGCGCTTGGTGAGCCCTTTCAGGTTGGAGAGCATCTCGCGCCCCGCCGCGGTGAGGCCGCGGTTGCAGATCACCAGCGCCACGACGCACGCGATGATCGCCAGGATCACGAGGAAGGCGATGTTGTGGCGCCCGCGCGAGAGCGCGACGAGGATCTTCACGATGGCCACGCCGCCCAGCAGGCCGATGGCGGCCATCGCGAGCCAGCCGCGGCCGCGCGAATCGGCCTCCGAGACGACGAGGTTCTGCTCCGAGAGCTCCCGGCGGTAGTCCTCGACCGTCTTCTGCAGGAGGGAATCGCCCTCGACCGCGCCCACGGTTCGGGGCTCGCGGCAGAAGTGCAGGATTGCCCGGTCCAGGGGGCGGCGCACCATCGCGGCGGAATCCACGCGCACCGTGCGCAGCGTCCCGTCGCGGAAGTCCAGGAGCCCGCGGTCCACGAGGTTGAAGATCGCGATCTGCAGCGTCTCCGGGGTGCCCTTGCGCATGAAGGCGATGCGGTAGGGATCCGCCGTCATGAAGGAAAGCGTGGCGCCCGTCTCCGAGGGCCCGCGCGTGCCCGCCCACAGGAAGGCGAGCACCGCCGAGCAGAGCAGCGCGTAGAAGCCGAGGAACTGCGGCCCGGGCAGGTCGAACGGATTCACGCTATGCCCCGATCCGCCCGGCGCGGTCGCGAAGCGCCTCCCCCAGCTCCAGAAGCGCGAGCATCGTCGGCGCACCCACCCCCGGCGGCAGGTGCCTTTCCTCGCGCGCCTTCGAGAGGTTGGTGAGCGAAGCCTCCCACTTGCCGGCGCCCAGCTCCGCGGCCAACGCTTCCAGCGCGGCCTTGGGAGAGGCGGCGGGCCGGCTCTCGAGCTGCAGGAGAATCTCGGCGGCCGCCCGCAGCGGCGCCGCGCAGTCGGCCACGGCGACGGCGAGCTGCTCCTCGCGCAGGCTCGTGATCGCGTAGCGCTCGCGCGTGCGCAACACGAAGTTGAGCAGGATCTGCCGCAACCGCTGGCGCGTGGCCTCGCGGGAGGGCCTGAGGCCGGTGAGCACGTCCTTTCCGGCGAGCAGGCGGTGGCGCACGGCGATGTCGGCGAACTTCACGGCGAAGGCCTCCGCGGCGTCGGCGAGCTCGTCCTCCCGGATGAGCATGGCTTCCAGGCGGATGGTGGCGTGGGCGGTCCGCAGGGGCTCGCGCAGCGCGTCGATGCGCCCGGGATCGAAGCCCTCGAGCACCAGCATGAGGTTCACGTCCGAGGTGGCGCGAAGCCGCCCCTCGGCGGCGGAGCCGAAGAGGATGGCGGCGACGAAGTCGTCGCCCAGCGCCCGGCGGGCCGCGTCCACGAATTCCGTGAGGGATTGCGAGACATCCAGGGGCAGCGCGTTCTCTTCCATGCGACCTCCGTTTCGGCGGGCCGCCTAGGATAGCCGAGCATCGTGACAACGAGGGGACGGGGACGAGGGGCGAGCTGCTACCCTTATGCGATGTCCACCGCCCCCCGCCTCGCCCCCGCCGACCTCGACCGCCTCGAGGCCCTCCTTTCCGCCGAGCACCTGAAGGATTCCCTCACGCTGGACGCGCTCCAGGGATTCTTCTGCGCCGTCGCCAGCGCTCCGGCTCCCATCCCGAAGGAGAAATGGCTCGCCTCCGCGCTGGGCGAGCACGCGTTCGCCGGCCCCGACGAGGAACGGGAGGTCACCGACCTCCTCGAGCGCTTCCTCGAGGACACCGCGCGGGAGCTCGCCTCGCACCGCGGGCTGGACATCATTTCCTACCCCGTAGAGGAAGGCGAGGAGGAGCTCGCGGTGTGGTGCGAGGGTTACCTCCTCGGCGCCGCGCTCGCGGAGCCGGACTGGTACAGCGCGGGCGAGCCCGAGACGGTGGAAGAGCTCCTCTTTCCCTTCATGGCGCTCTCCGGCCGCCTCAAGGAGCACGCGCTCGAGTCCGGCGAGCCCTGGGAGGGCGGCGAATCCGAGAAGAAGCTCATGCAGGGCGCGCGCGAGGTCTTCTTCGACTCGGTCGAGGATGCCTACCACTACTGGTTCGACATGCGCGTGAACCGCATCCCGCAGCGGCGCGAGGTGGAGAAAGTGGGCCGCAACGATCCCTGCCCCTGCGGCAGCGGGAAGAAGTACAAGGCTTGCTGCGGSAAGGATGCGKGACCCTCACCCCCGGCCCCTCTGCCATTGGTCAGCCCCAACAAGTTGGGGASCCCAGGGGAGAGKGGAKCCCACKSCCCGACTCSCGCTACGCCGCCTTCCGCCTCGCCGTCACGCTCGTGCTGATGACCATCGGCGCGAGCACGATGTACGTGGTGCCCGTGGTGCTGCCCGCGGTGCAGGCGGAGTTCGGCATCGCGCGCGCGGATGCGTCGCTGCCCTACTCGCTCCTCATGATCGGCATGGGCGTGGGCGGCGTGCTGATGGGGCGGCTCGCGGACCGCTTCGGCGTGATGGTGCCGCTGCTCGTCGGCTCCACCTGCATCGGGCTGGGCTACGCCGCGGCGGCGATGGCGACCGACATCCACGTCTTCAACCTGGTGCACGGCGTGGTGCTCGGGCTCTTCGGCATCTCCGCCACCTTCTCGCCGCTGCTCGCGGACACTTCGCTCTGGTGGGTGAAGCGCCGCGGCATCGCGGTGGCGGTCTGCGCGAGCGGCAACTACCTCGGCGGTGCCATCTGGCCGCCGGTGCTGCAGCACTTCGTCGAGACGGTGGGCTGGCGCCAGGGCTATCTCTGGATGGGTGTCATCTGCGGCGCCTCGATGCTGGCGCTCTCGCTCCTCATGCGCCGCCGCCCGCCCGCGCTCGCGGTGTCGGACACGATGTCAGACACGGCGTCCGACACCGCGACGCCGTTCGGGCTGCCGCCGAACGCGGCCCTCGCCCTCCTCATGATCGCAGGCACCGCCTGCTGCGTGGCGATGTCGATGCCGCAGGTGCACATCGTGGCGTACTGCAGCGACCTGGGCTATGGTGCCGCGCGCGGCGCCGAGATGCTCTCGCTGATGCTCGGCTTCGGGATCGCGAGCCGGCTCCTCTCCGGCTGGGTGTGCGACCACATCGGCGGGCTGCGGACGCTCCTGCTGGGCTCGATCCTCCAGATGGTGGCGCTGCTCCTCTTCCTGCCCTTCGACGGGCTGGCGCCCCTCTACGTCATCTCCGCCCTGTTCGGCCTCTTCCAGGGCGGCATCGTGCCCTCCTACGCCATCATCGTTCGCGAGCACTTCCCGGCGCGGGAGGCGGGCGCGCGCACGGGTGCGGTGATCATGTGCACGCTGCTGGGCATGGCGCTGGGCGGGTGGATGTCCGGCAAGGTCTTCGACCTCACCGGCTCCTACCAGGCGGCGTTCGTGAACGGCATCGCGTGGAACGCGGTGAACCTCGCGATCGCGTGGATGCTGCTGCGCCGCGGCGGTCCGGCTCGACCGGCGCTCGCTACGGCGTAGCCGACGCCACCCTCTCCTCGCTCACCTCGAACCCGGCGAGGTGCCAGCCGCGTCCGTGGTAGCGCACGCGGTTCATGCGCAGCACGAAGCTGCGGTCGTCGAAGCGGACCTCGAGACTCTCCCGCGGATCGAAGTCGTTCTCGGCGATGAGCAGGGCGTCGACGTGGCCCGAGGCATCCTCGCTCGGCACGTAGATCGCCTCCAGCACCCCTTCGCCCGCCGGCTTGACGAGAACCACCTTCGCGGGCGCGCGCGAAAGAATCCGCAGTCCCAGCCGCACGGCGCTGTCCTGGGAGATCGAGCGGCGCATGACCTCGCACAGGATAGGCGCGGCTCCGTCGTCGTGGTGCAGCGTCACGACGGTGCCCACGCTCACGGGCCGCGTCGGCTCGTCCCGGAACTCCACGCCCATGCCATCGGCGCTCTCGTCGAGCACGCGCATCGTCCGGCTCTGCTTCTCGTAGACCGTATCGATCGCGGGAAGCTGCTGCCCGGATTGGCTGGCGGCCGCGGGCTTCGCGGGTGTCCGCGCCCGTGGCTGGAACGCCTTGGAGAGGATTTCGCCCAGGCCCACGAAGACCTCGAGCTTCTCCTCGCGATCGACGCGCGACTCGCGCGCGCGCCGGTAGCGGGCGGTGTCGAGGAAGCGGCGCAGGAAGTCGAGCACCGCCACGTGCTCCTCGATGCGGAAATCGGTGGCGCAGCCGTAGCCCGGGAAGATGTCGCCCTTGCGGAAGCCGTCGGTGACGCCCTTGATCTGCGCCTCGAGGGCGTCGATCTTGAGGTAGCGGCGCCCGCCCTCCTCGCCCTGCGGCGCGCGCAGGCCCTTCTGCCGGCCCGGCTCGAGCGAGAGCACGGCGCCCTGGTCGGAATCGGTGAACGAGTAGGCGCCGGACCACTCCCAGAGCCAGCTGTCGACGATCTCCACCTGGCGCGGCTCGAGGTTGCCGCGGCAGATCGCGTCGAGCAGGAGCGCGCGCACGAACAGCGCGTCGAGCGTGACGGAGGCCCCGCGTTCCTCGCGCGGCACGGTGAAGAGGCTCCCGCCCAGGCCGGCGCGCTCGACCAGCTCGTAGATGCGCCGCAGCTCGACCAGCGAGATCGGGTCGTAGCCCGCGCTCGAGATCTCCGCCCACTTGATGCTGTTGCCGTACGCCGCGAGCGCGAGCGCCGCGAGCTCTCCGCCGGACGCGTCGATCAGCAGGTCGTGGGAGGCCTCGCGGCGCAGCGCCCCGGAGGCGCTCCTGGCGAAGCCGTGGAAGGCCTCCTTGCCCCACTGCATGAAGCCGCGCTCGACGTCCGTCCACAGGAACGAGGTGCCGAGGATCTCGCGGTAGGTGGGGAAGATCGCCGCCTCGAAGCGGTGCAGCTCGTCCAGCAGCTCGCGCGAATACAGGAACGGGTCGGCCTTCTGCGATCGCTCGCGCAGCAACGCGACCTGCTCGCTCCACTGCTTGCGGATGGCCGGGTCGGTCGCGCGCCGGGTGACCGCCGCCGCCGTCGGGTCGGCCTCGGGCCAGGCGCCGGGTTTCGTTTCGCTCATTCTTTGCTCGCTTTGGCGCTGATGGGGGCGGCCACCTCGCCGCCGCGCATCCGCGCGTGGAATTCGGCGGCGAGGACGTCGCCGGTGAGGTCGAAGGGCGCCTGGATCCAGTTCTGCACCTGCGGCCAGGCGCCGTAGTGCTCGTCGATGTCGGCTTCGCGGGGATGGGCCCCGTGGAAGACCTTGTTCTGCGGCGCGAGCCTCAGGCCCAGGCGCAGGATCTCGGGCCAGCGCCCGGAGCCCGGGAAGCGCTCGTGGAAGCGATGGGCCAGCTCCGCGAACTCGTGCCCCTTGCGCTTGAGGAAGAGGATCTCGAGATGCGCGAGCCACGGCGACTCGTCGTCGCGGTTCACCTCGCAGGCGATCTCCAGCAGCTCGCAGGCGCGCTCGAGGTCGTCGTCCTCGAAGTACAGGCGCGCGGACTTGATGACGCCCGCGCTGTCGCGCAGGTCCGCGTCGGTGTGCGGCGCGCCGGGAAAGCGCACGGCGAGGTAGCGGTCGCGGATGCGCCGGCGCGCCGCCTCGCTGAAATCGGTCTTCGCGGGCGCAGGCTTTTCCACCCAGCTCTCGGCGGGACGCGGGGGAGGCGCCGCGGCCACCCTGCGCGCTGGCGCGGGCTTTCGTGGAGCCTCGGGTTGCGCCTTTTGCTCGCCCGCCATCGCATCGCGGAATCGGGCAAGCAGGTGCGCGAGTGTCATGGGATCCACCTTCCCGGATGCGCCCGCCCCGGCGGGGCGTTGCGCGCATCGCGCTTGCAGATCCTTCTTCTCTCGTCCCATCCTACGACGGTGGGGCAATGGCGCAAGCGAAACGGGCACGGTTTATGATGCGGGTCAAACACTTACCCTCACCCCCGACCCCTCTCCCGCAAGCGGAAAGGGGAGACGAAGATGGATACCTCTCGAAATGCAGGTCCCCTGGCAAACCTGAAGGTCGTCGAGATGGGCACGCTCATCGCGGGCCCCTACTGCGCGCGCCTGCTCGCCGAGTTCGGCGCCGAGGTGGTGAAGATCGAGACGCCGGGCGAGGGCGATCCGCTGCGCAAGTGGCGCCAGTTGCACGAGGGCAACTCGCTCTGGTGGTACGCGCAGGCGCGCAACAAGAAATCGGTGGCCGTCAACCTCAAGGCGCCCGAGGGCCAGCAGATCGTGCGCGACCTCGCCTCGCGCGCCGACATCGTGGTGGAGAACTTCCGCCCGGGCACGATGGAGAAGTGGGGGCTGGGCTACGAGGCGCTCTCGAAGGCCAATCCCGGCCTCGTGATGGTGCGGCTTTCGGGCTTCGGGCAGACGGGTCCGTACAAGGACCGCCCCGGCTTCGGCGCCATCG
>PQAI01000211.1 GCA_003105245.1 Betaproteobacteria bacterium
GCTAGGCGGCGCAGCCCCACTCCTCGGCCGAGCGCCAGGCCGACTCGCGCGTGTAGAAGAATCCGCCGCGCTCGAAGCCGGCGAGGAGCGTGGCCTTGGCGGCCAGCACGCGGCCGCACTCGGCGCGCACCGCCACGGCCTCGTCGGGCAGGCCGTCGATCCGGTGGTCGGCGGCCGGGCGGCCCTGGGCGTCGCGCGAGGGGAACACGCAGCCGGTGGCGTAGTCGTAGAACGCCGGCCGGAAGCCCATCGCGGGCAGCGTCTCGCTGCTCCGCTCCACGGCCGCCTGCATCACCAGGGTCTTCGCCAGCCAGTCGCTGCCTGCCAGGTTGCTCATCGTGTCCTCCCGCTCCGGGAGTCGTGTGTATCGACGAGCCCAGTGTCGGACCGAACGCCCCGCCCGACTGTGAGGCAAGTCGCAAATCGGGCGCGGCGGCATTACGCCTGAAGGCGACGGGCGGGCGCTTGCGGTCGACGAGGGGTTTCCGGCGGCGCGGATGTTGCGCCTGAAACGCCGGCGCTCAGGAAAGCCGCGCCAGCGTCGGGGCGAGGTCCAGCCCCGTCTCCTTCGCCAGCCGGGCCGCCGGCGCGCGCAAGTCCTCGGGATCGAGCGCGAGGTCTCCGCCGGCCGCCGCGATCGCCACGGTGTTGCCGGCGCCGCAGGGCGGCAGCGCCACCACCCGCCCCTCGAAGGCCTCCCGCAGGCGCCGCAGGACGGGGCCGACGCTTCGCCGGCGCGTGAGCAGGTTTGCCGCCAGCAAGCCTCCCGGCCTCAGGTGGCTGCGGCAATTGAGGTAGAAGGGCACGGTCTCGAGCATTCCCGCGTTGCCTTCCTCGTCGAAGCCGTCGACGAGGACCAGGTCGAAGAGCCGCTTCGTCGCCGCGAGCCAGGCGTGCGCGTCGCCGATCTCGATCGCGAGCCGGGGCGAGGATTCCGGCAGCTTGAAGAACTGGCGCGCCGCGGCGACCACCGCCGGGTCGATCTCCACCACCGTGAGGCGCGCTTCGGGCCGGTAGCGCAGCAGGTAGCGCGTGAAGGAGGCGGACCCGAGCCCCACCTGCAGTACGCCTCGCGGCCAGCCGCGGCGGGGCGCCAGCAGCAATGGCAGCATCATCTCGCGCGTGTACTCGAGCTCGAGCGACGCCGGGCGCGCGATGCGCATCGCCCCCTGCACCAGCTCGGAGCCGAAGTGCAGGTACCGCACGCCATTCTTCTCGCTGACCTCGATCGATCCCATCCCGGTACCTGGTACGCGTACCTGGTACGCGTACCAGGTACCTCAGGGCAATGCTAGCCGATCCGGGGCGTTCGGGCGGGCGGGGGAGAGGCGAGGATCGCCACGGCGCGCGGCGCCAGGCGCTCGAGGGCCGCCTGCAGCGCCTCGGGCTGGCTCTCGCGCACGATCTCGATGTCGGCGCGGCAGCCGCGCTCCTCGAGGAGCGCGCCCACCTGCTCGCACCACGGCTTGGCGGCCTCGACGTCGCCGGCAGTCACGAGCAGGGTGAGGCCGTCGCCCACGGCGCCGGAGAGCGGAAGGAGCAGTCCGACCGCGCGCGCCGGTTCGACCGCGAGGGGGCAGACCGCCGCGAGCGGGCCGCGGAAGCGCCGGGACCGCGGCAGCACGAGGACGGTTGCCGGCACCTCCCGGGCCAGGCGCAGCGCCTCCGGACCCAGGCGCGAGATGCCGATCACGGTGAGGTCGTCGGGCGTGGCGGTGGCGACGATCTCCTCGGTGACCGAGCCGCGAGTGACGCGAAGCCGCCAGCGAAGGGCCCGCGGCTCCGCGAGCTGCGCGAGCGCGCGCCGCGCCTGCCGTGCCTGCGCCTCGAAGGTGCGCTCGAGCGCGCCCGGGTCCATGCGCCGCGCCGAGGCCGAGCCCACGCCCAGCTCGCGCGCGAAGGGAAGGCCCGCGAGGCGGTGCAGCTCGTCGCTTTCCACGAAGAGCGCCTCCAGTTCCGCGCCCAGGTCGCCCGCGAGGGAGGCCGCCGCCTCCAGCGCCTGCCGGCTCTGCGGCGCGAAATCGAGGCCGACGACGATGCGGCGGATCTTCATTTCGGCCTGCCGCGCCGCCAGTCCTTCTTGCCGGGGGGGCCCGCGGCGAAGCTGCGCACGCGATCGGCGAATGCCGCGAGGCGCTGCTCGACGCGGTGGTTGAGGCTCGCCGCGGGGAAGTGCCCGAGGGCGTCGCGCTCGCCGGCGGGGAGCCCCGAGAGGATCTCGAGCGCCTCGTCGACGCGCGTCACCGCGTAGACGCGGAAGCGGCCCTCGTCGACGGCCTGCACGACCTCGCGGCGAAGCATCAGGTGGCGGGCGTTGGCCGCAGGGATCACCACGCCCTGGCCGCCGGTGAGCCCGCGCGCCTTGCACAAGTCGAAGAAGCCCTCGATCTTCTCGTTCACGCCGCCGATCGCCTGCACGTCGCCGTGCTGGTTCACCGAGCCGGTGATCGCGATGGCCTGGCGAAGCGGCGCCTCGGCGAGGGCGGAAAGGAGCGCGCAGAGCTCGCCGCAGGAGGCGCTGTCGCCCTCCACGCCGCCGTAGTTCTGCTCGAAGACGAGCGTGGCCGCGAGCGAGAGCGGCCGGTCGATGGCGTAGCGGCCGGCGAGGTACCCGGAGAGGATCATCACGCCCTTGGAGTGCAGCGGCCCGCCCAGCTCCGCCTCGCGCTCGATGTCGACCACGCCGCCGCTTCCGAGCCGCACGCGGGCGGTGATGCGGCTGGGCATGCCGAAGGCGAACTCGCCCAGCTGCACGACGGAAAGGCCGTTGACCTGCCCGGCACGCTCGCCGTCGGTGTCGATGAGGAGCGTGCCCTTCTGCATCTGCTCGCGCACGCGCTCGCGGATGCGCGACTGGCGCTCCTCGCGCGCGGCGAGCGCCCGGTCCACGTCGGCGGACTCCATCACCTTGCGCCCGGAGGCCTCCGCGAAGTAGTCGGACTCGCGCACGAGGTCGGTGAGGTCCTGCATGGCCACCGAGAGCTTGCCGGCGTCGCCCGCCGTGCGCGCGCCGTGCTCCAGCAGGCGTGCCACGGCCGTTCGGTCCAGGGCGCGCAGCTTCTCGCGCCGGGCGATGGTGGCGACCACGCGCGCGTAGGCGAGGTCGCTCTCGGGCCCGCGCTCGATGTCCTCCTCGAAGTCGGCGGCCACCTTGAAGAGCTCGGGGAACTCCGGGTCGTAGGCCTGCAGCAGGTAGTAGATGTAGCGGTCGCCCACCAGCACCACCTTCTGGTCGAAGGGGATGGGCTCGGGCTTGAGGCCCACGGTGCTCACCAGGCTCAGCATCTGCCCCAGCGACTCGATGCGGATCTCGCGCGAGCGCATGGCGCGCTTGAGGGCCTCGTACGCGTACGGCTGGGTGAGGACCTTGAGCGCGTCGAGGATCAGGTAGCCGCCGTTGGCGCGGTGGAAGGCGCCCGCCTTGACGAGGGTGAAGTTGGTCGTGAGCGTGCCCATCTGGGCCTGGTGCTCGATGCGCCCCACGAGGTTGTCGTGCGTGGGATTGTCCTCGTAGACGATGGGCGCGCCGCCGTCGGCCGCGTGCTCGACGATCACGTTCACCTGGTAGCGGCCGAGCGGGGACTCCGACTCGGGCTCCGGGATCGGGATGCCGAAGAGCGTGCGCGCCTCGCCCTCCTTGGGATGGCGGAAGAACTCGGCGTGGTCGAGCACGTCCTCGTTCACGCCGTCGAGGAAGGCGACCACGGGCGGAAGCGCCACGTAGGCGGCCTTGATCTCCTCGATGAGGCCGGTCACCGTGGTGCCGATCACCTGGCGGTTGAGCTCGCGCACCTTGCGCTGCGCCTCGCGGCGCATCTTCGGCACCTCGTGGATCGCGTTCGCGAGCTCCTGCTCGAGGGCCGCGATGCCGTCCTGCACCTTCTTCTGCTTCGCCTCGGAGAGGGCGTGGAACTCCTCCGGGCTCATGACCTTGTCCTTGTGCGTCGGCGCGAAGCCGAAGCCCGCCGGCGTGCGCACGAGCGCGATGCCCTGGCCCTTGGCCTTCTCGCCGATGGCCTCGATCATCTCGTCGTGGCGGCGCTCGAACTCGCTCTCGATCTCCTGCAGGCGCGTGCGGTACTCGTCGGTCTCGAAGGCGCCGGGGATGCCGGTGCGCAGGTCCTCGACGAGGCGCTGCATGTCCTGGCGGAAGCGCGCGGCGCTGCCGGCGGGAAGCCGGAGCGCCCGGGGCTTGTCGGGAGCGGCGAAGTCGAAGACGTAGCACCAGTCGTCGGGCGTGCCGCGCTTCGGGGCCTTCTGTTCCAGGAAGCGGCGCACGATCGTGTGGCGCCCGATGCCCTCGGGGCCCATGGCGTACAGGTTGTAGCCGTCGCGCTCGATGCCCACGCCGAAGCGGATGGCCTCGACGGCGCGGGCCTGGCCGAGCACCTCGGCGAAATCCTGCAGGTCGTCGGTGGTGGCGAAGGGCAGGCTCGCGGGATCGCACTCGCGACGCAGCTGCGCGGGCTGGAGGGGTGTGGCGGAAAGGGAAGCCGGCATGGCGGATTCCTCCCGTTTCCCAGTTTCCGCGCCGGTGCCCCCCGCCTGTTGACGCCGGTCAAGGGCCGGGGCGACGGCGACTGCCGGCGGCGCGGATCGGGCGTAGGATCGCCGGCGAACCCCGAACGCCGGAGGAAGCCATGTCGGTACTGCTGGAATTCTCGATGTCGCCCTTCGACAAGGGCGAAAGCCTCGGYCCGTACGTGGCCCGCTCGCTCGACATCGTCGACAGGAGCGGGCTGCCCTACCGGCTCACGCCGATGGGCACSGTGATCGAGGGCGAGTGGGACGAGGTGATGGCGGTGGTCACCGCCTGCTTCGAGCGCATGCGCGAGGACTGCMACCGCATCTCGACCTCGGTGCGCATCGACTACCGCGCCGGGCCGGGCGGGCGCCTGCAGTCCAAGATCGACTCGATCGAGTCGAAGCTGGGCCGCAAGCTGTCGACCTGAAGGTACCAGGTACGCGTACCAGGTACGCGTACCTGGTACCGGGTCAGTTGGGGGTGACGCCCGAGGCCTTGACGACCTTGGACCACTTCTCGACTTCGGAGGCGATGCGCTTGCCGAAGTCCTCCGGGGTGCCCGGCATGGGCTTGCCGCCGAGCTCGGCCAGGCGCTCCTTCATCTTCGGGTCGGCCAGCGCGCGGTTCACTTCCGCGTTGATCTTCGCGATGACGTCCTTCGGCGTGCCCTTGGGCGCGCCCAGGCCGAACCAGGCAACGGCCTCGTAGCCGGGAACGGTCTCCGCGACGGTGGGCACGTCGGGCATCGAGGGCTCGCGCGTCGAGGTGGTGACCGCCACCGCGCGGATGCGACCGCCCTTGAGGTGGCCGGCCGACGACGGGAGGTTGTCGAAGAGCACGTGCACCTGGCCCGAGATGAGGTCGGTGAGCGCGGGGCCGGCGCCCTTGTACGGGATGTGCGTCATCTTGCAGCCGGTCATCATCATGAAGAGCTCGCCGGACATGTGCACGGASGTGCCCGACCCCGAGGAGGCCATGTTGATCTTGCCGGGGTTGGCCTTGCAGTAGTCGAYGAACTCCYKCACGGTCTTCGCGGGGAAGGCGTTCGTCACCTCCATGACGTTCGGGGAGGTGATGAGGCCGGCCACGGGCGCGAGGTCCGTGAGGATGCTGAAGGGCAGGTCCTTGTAGAGCGTGTGGTTGATGCCGTTGGCGGGGTTGGTGAGGAAGAGGGTGTAGCCGTCGGCGGGCTGCGTGAGGGCGAACTGCGTGCCGATGTTGTTGCCCCCGCCGGGCTTGTTCTCGATGATGAACTGCTGGCCCATCTTCTCGCTGAGCCAGCCGGCGATGATGCGCGCGAGCACGTCGGTCGTCCCGCCGGGCGGGTAGGACACGATGATCTTCACGGGGCGCGCCGGGTAGTCGGCGGCGAACGCGGGGCCGGCCASGAGGGCCAGGACGGTCAGGACGGCGGAAAGTACGGCTCTTGCCACGGAACTCCTCCTCGTTGTTCGAAATTGCGGTTGCGGATTCTCGGGACTGCCAGCGGAACACTCTAGCCGATTGCGGGCCGGCGCACTAACGGGAGGGCCGCGGCCTTCGCTTCCGGGGCTTCGGATACTGCAGGATCCTCGCCACGCGGCTCTCGAACGGGTCGCGCCGGGAGAGGCTCGCGACCTGGCGGCCCGAGACGAGCGCGTAGTGGCGAAGCCCCACGAGGCGCTCGTGCACGTCCCAGCACGCCTTGGGGGAAGTCACCCAGAGGTCCGTGTCCACGCGGCGCAGGTCGAAGGCGCGCGAGTAGCTGCGCAGCGTGTGCCGGCCCCTGCGGTCGCAGTACTCGTGGAAGTAGGAGAGCGCCAGCTCGCGGAGCGACCGGTAGACGGGGTCGCGGAAGCGAAGCACCGCGCCGTTGGTCTTGGAGATGGCGCCCCAGAAGCGGCCCTTGCGGAAGACCGCGATGCAGTGCGGGTAGTCGGAGAGGTCGCAGTCGAGGTGGACCAGCAGCGGCGGCTTGCCGTGGATCCACAGCGCGCAGGCCGCGACGAACGCGCCCTCCAGGCAATGCGCCCGCCGCTGCCGCAGCACCTCGCGCGCCGAGAGCAGSGTCTCGCCGTCGCGCTCGTGGTTGGCGGGAATGCGGTTGACGAAGGCCTGGATCCTCTGCGGCGTGTCCAGCCGCTCGAGGGCGGCGAACTGCGCCCGGGTGAGGCCGAGGTCCTCGCGGCGCGCGACGCGGCGATGGCGGAGCAGGGCCATGGCGGGGCTCCGGGCGAGCTGCGGCCGGGGTGCCGGCGCGGCGCTCAGCAGGCGCGGCCGACGATCTGCGCGGTGGCGATGAGCTCCTCGAGGAGGGCCATCGCGGCCTTGCCGGACATCGCGTACGGGTCGAGCGTGGTCGTCTCGGAGTACTTGAGGAGGATCGAGGGGTTCACCTTGGCGAGGTTCACCTGCCCCATGGTCCAGCCGGCGAATCGGCGCTGGTCGGCCTCCTCGTAGTGCAGCACCACGACGTTCTTGTGGCGCGCGTCGCGCACGATGTCGTTGTAGAGGAGGTTCACCGCGGTGCGCCCGCCCTCGAGCACCTGCATGAAGGTGTCGCCGCTCTGGCACAGGATGCCGGTGATGCCCATGCGCGGGTTGTGCTTGCGCGACTGGGCGAGGATCGAATCGACGACCTCGGAGGTCACGGGCTTGGCGGAGTGGCTGGCGTAGAGAAGGCGGACGAGCATTCTGGGTCTCCCGGGCGTGCCTTAGGGGTTCTTCCTCTGCAGCAGGGCGAGGAACTCGCGGCGCAGGTTCGCGTCCTTGAGGAAGGAGCCGCGCATCACGCTGTTGATCATCTTCGAGTCGGTGTCCTTCACGCCGCGCCACTGCATGCAGAAGTGGTCGGCCTCCATCACCACGGCGAGCCCGTCGGGGTGCATCTTGTCCTGCAGCAGGTCCGCCAGGCGCGTGACCGCCTCCTCCTGGATCTGCGGGCGGCTCATCACCCAGTCGCACAGGCGGGCGTACTTGGAGAGCCCGATGAGGTTGGAGTGCTCGTTGGGCATCACGCCGATCCACACCTTGCCGATGATGGGGCACAGGTGGTGCGAGCACGCGCTCCTCACCGTGATGGGGCCGACGATCATGAGCTCGTTGAGGCGCTCGACGTTGGGGAACTCGGTGACCGGCGGCGCGGCGGTGTAGCGGCCGCGGAAGACCTCGGTCAGGTACATCCTCGCCACGCGCCGGGCGGTGTCCTGCGTGTTGTGGTCGCTCTCGGTGTCGATGACGAGCGCCTCCAGCACGCGGCGCATCTTCGCCTCGACCTCGGCCTGCAGCTCGCCGAGCTCGCCGGGCTCGATGTACTTCGAGATGTTGTCGTTGGCGTGGTGGCGCTCGCCGGCCCGGCGCAGCCGCGCGCGGATGCGCTCGGAAACCGGCAGGGCGGCGTCGCCTTTCGGGGCCGCCGGCCGGGAAGGGGTCTTCTTTGCCATGCGCCTATCCTACCGCCCCCGGCGGGGACCGTGAGCGGGGGCCGCGGTAAAATGCGCGTTCCACGCATTGCAGACCAATAAGGATCAGCGAAATGAAGGACATGAAGACGCTCATCGCCGCCGCGGCGATGCTCTGCACGCTCGCCGCCACCCCCGTCCAGGCGCAGCAGGCCTCCGACCAGGTGAAGCAGGCCTGCCGCCAGACCGCCAACTCCGTGGCGGGGCTCATCGAGAGCGCCAAGCGCCGCGGGGTGAAGGACCTCGAGTCGGGCATCACCAAGCCCTCCGACGGCTGGGCCTCGCAGGTGGCCACCTACATGATCCAGGCCGCCAACCGGTCCGACAGCCTGTCGCAGACCGAGCTCGCCTCGCTGGGCTACGCCTACTGCGTGGAGCGCCGCCCGCGCGACTGAWGGCCCGCRCCGCCGCATCTGMGGKTTTCCTGATCMAACCGGGGTYGRCCSGCCRGCCGGGGGTGTAGAGGTAGTCACAGGCAACCCCGGGAGGGCCGGCCGTGAGGCCCGGCGAGTGGTCGTTTCTCGATGCGATGTGGCGCTGGGGCGGCTTCGCGACCGACGCGGGCTGGACCYTGGCGGCCGGGCGCGTCGCCATCGAGCGCCTGCGCCAGGAGCGGCTGCAGCGCCTGCTCGCCTGGACGCGCAGGCACTCCCGCTACTACGCCACCCATTGGGCCAAGGCGCCGCGGCGCGACCTGCGGCTGGCGGACCTGCCGCCCGTCCACAAGGCGGACCTCATGGCCCATTTCGACGACTGGGTCACCGACTCGGCCGTCACCCGCAAGGCCGTCGAGCACTTCGCCTCGGATCTCGCGCGCATCGGCCAGCCGATGCTGGGCCGCTACGCCGTGTTCTCGAGCTCGGGCACGACGGGGGTGCCCGGCCTCATCGTGCACGACGCCGACGCGCTCGCCGTCTACGACGCGCTCGGCGCCACCCGAATGGGCGCGCTCGCGCCGGCGTGGAACTGGGGCGAGCCCCTCACGGGCCACCGCTACGCGCTCATCGCCGCGACCGAGGGCCACTTCGCCGGCATCGTGAGCTGGGAGCGCCTGCGCGCCCTGCACCCGTGGTTCGAGGCCAATGCCCGCGTCTTCCCCGTGACCGCGCCCATCCGCGAGACCTGCGCCGAGCTGGAGCGCTTCCGCCCGACCGTGGTCGCCTCCTACGCCACGGTGCTGCGGGCGCTCGCCTACGAGCGCGACGCCGGGCGGCTGGCCATCCAGCCCTCCGTGCTGTGGTACGGCGGGGAGTGGCTGGCCCCCATCGCGCGCGACCACATCCAGCGCGCCTTCGGCTGCCGCGTGGCCGGCGACTACGGCGCCTCCGAGTTCCTCAACATCGCCTTCGAGTGCGAGCGCGGGGCGCTGCACCTCAACGACGACTGGGTCGTGCTCGAGCCCGTCGACGAGAACTACGAGCCCGTGCCGCCCGACACCGCGTCGGCCTCGGTCCTGCTCACCAACCTCGCCAACCACGTCCAGCCGCTGGTGCGCTACGAGCTGGGCGACAGCGTGACCATCGCCTCGAAGCCCTGCGCCTGCGGGCGGCCCTTCCCGGTGATCCGGGTCGACGGCCGGCGCGACGAGATCCTGCGCCTGGACGATTCCCGCGGCCACGACGTGCCCATCATGCCGATGGCGCTGTGCACCGCGGTGGAGGAGGGCGCGGGCGAGCACCGCTTCCAGGTCGTGCAGACGGGGCCCGCCGCGCTGCGCGTGCGCCTGGAGCCCGCCTCGCGATCGCGCCACCCGGGCGCCCGCGTGAAGGATTGCCTGTCGCAATTCCTCGCCCGCCAGGGCCTCACCCACGTCGCGATCCGCATCGAGACCGGCGACATCGCTGCCCACCCCGTCAGCGGCAAGTTCCGGCAGGTGTGGCGCGAGAAGGCGAGGCAGGCGGCATGACGGCCACGGGATAAGGAGGCGCCGGGAAAAGGCCGACGCAATTTCAGGGCAGGCAAGCGTGACCGTCGGATGGGTGCCCGGAAAGTCGAAGTCCGCCAAACACGTCGGACTTCGACTTTCCACCCATCTAATGGCGACGGCGCTGCGCTCTGTCGCCCAGCGACGGTCGCCTGCCATGAAATTGCGTCGGCCTTTTCCCGGCGCCTCCCCACGCTCCGTGGATGCGGCGTCGCGGATTCAGGCACCGCAGTGCCGGATGCGCCACGGTGCGTCGACGCGGGGGACGGGGATGGCGAAGTGATCAGCCATCCATGGCGCGCGACCGTCAAGGTTGACGAGGCGCAGCACCGTCAACATTGGATGGGTAAAAAATCGGGGTCCGACGTGTTTGGCGGACCCCGATTTTTTGGGCACCCATCCGGACGGTCACGCTTGCGCGCCCTGGATGGCTGATCACTTCGCCATCCCCGTCCATTCCCTGGCTTTCGCCGCTTGCGCTGCCTCGCTTGCGCTACCTCGCTTGCGCTACCTCGTCCAGATGGCTCGCACGAGGTTCTCGTCGGCCTCGTAGCGGACCTTGAGGTTGCCGTCGTAGGCGGCGCGCACGGCGTTGCCGATGGCGCGGGCCAGGTGGTTGCCGGTGGTCTGGATCTCGAGCGAGCCGGCGCGCTCGCCGATGGACATCACGCGCTCCAGCGGGTGCTCGGCCTTCTCGTGCTTCTCGCGCGCGACCACGAGCCTCTTCAGCTCGTCGCGGTGCGCCTGCACGAACGGGCCCTTGAGGGTGACGTAGCCGCCCGGGAACTGGTCGTGGATGCGCAGGCACGCCGGGCAGGTCACCGAGATCGCGTCCCTGGGCGCCGGGCCCCAGGCCCAGCGGCCCTTGTGGAAGACGACGCCGCATTCCGGACAACGCGCGTCCTGCGGCGGCTTGCCGGCATCGAAATAGGGATCCTCGTGACGCGGCGCGTACAGCTGCTCGTGCCTGACGTCCGAAATATGGCGATGCGTGGGGGTCTTCATCGCATTCTCCTCGGGAAACATTGTCCCGATTCGATTTTCGCGCCGGCCACGCGTCGAACCTTGCTTCGGATCAACGCCGCGACGGATAGCCGGGACCGGCCGCGGGTGCCGATCCGCTAGACTCGCGCCTTCGCGTTGGACCTTGGCC
>PQAI01000212.1 GCA_003105245.1 Betaproteobacteria bacterium
ACCGACATCGTCGAGAAGGAGATGTACACCTTCGACGACCGCAACGGCGAGAGCCTCACGCTGCGCCCCGAGGCCACGGCCGGCATCGTGCGCGCCGCGATCGAGCACAACCTGCTCTACAACGGCCCGATGCGCGTGTGGACCTCGGGCGCCATGTTCCGCTACGAGCGCCCGCAGAAGGGCCGGCAGCGCGAGTTCCACCAGTACGACGTGGAGGCGCTGGGCTTCGAGGGGCCGGACGTGGACGCCGAGCAGATCGTGATGCTCGCCCGGCTGTGGAAGGTCCTGGGCGTGGGCCCCATCGCGCTGCACGTGAACTCCATCGGGGACCCCGCCGACCGCCTGGCGCATCGCGAGAAGCTCATCGCCTGGTTCACGAAGCATGCGGAGCTGCTCGACGAGGACGCGAAGCGCCGGCTGCACTCCAACCCGCTTCGCATCCTGGACTCCAAGAACCCCGCCATGCAGGAGATGATCGAGGGGGCCCCGAAGCTCCTCGACCACCTGGGCGAGGGCGCGGCGCGGCACTTCGAGGAGACGAAGCGGCTGCTCTCGGACGCGGGCGTGGCCTTCACCGTGAACCCGCGCCTGGTGCGCGGCATGGACTACTACAACCGCACCGTGTTCGAGTGGATCACGGACCGGATCGGGGCGCAGAGCACCATCGCCGGCGGCGGGCGCTACGACGGCCTCTTCGCGATGCTGGGCGGCAAGCCCACGCCCGCCTGCGGCTTCGGCCTCGGGATGGTGCGCATCCTGCTCACGATGCAGGCGTTCGGGCAGGGCGCCGCCCAGGAGCCGGACGCCTTCGTGGTGCACGCGGGCGAGGCGGCCTCGCGCGAGGCCTGGCGCGTGGGCGAGAGGCTTCGCGACGCGGGGCTTTCCTGCGTGCTCGGCGCCGGCGGCAGCTTCAAGTCGCAGATGAAGAAGGCCGACGCGAGCGGTGCGCGCTTCGCTATAATCCTCGGCGACGACGAGGTCGCCGCCGGCAAGCTCACCGTGAAGCCCCTTCGCGGCGGCGGCGAGCAGGCTCTCCTCACCCCCGAAGAGGCGGTCTCGCGCCTCCGCGGCGCCTCCTGAACATCCCCGAAAGACTCCCGGAAGCGATACCCATGGCTGGATCCTACGATTTCGAAGAGCAGGAACGAATTGCCGCCATCCAACACTGGTGGGACGACAACGCCAAGTTCGTGTACACGGCGGTGGCCGCGTTCGTGCTCTCGGTGGCCGGCTGGAAGGGCTGGCAGTACTGGACGACGGTGCAGAACGCGGATGCCGCGGCCATGGAGGCCGAGCTCCTGCGCTCCCGCGGCGACCCGAAGAAGTCCGCCGGCATCGCGCAGGCGGTGATCGAAAAGTACCCGCGCACCTTCTTCGCTTCCGAGGCGGCGCTGATCTCGGCGCAGGACGCCTTCGAGTCCGGCGACCTCGCGCTGGCCCAGCAGCGGCTGGAGTGGGTCCTGGCGAGCGGCCGCGACGAGCACAAGGGCATCGCGCGGCTTCGCCTCGCGGCGGTGCTCCTCGACATGAAGAAGCCCTCGGAGGCGCTCCAGGTCCTGGACGCCAACAAGGAGGAGGCGTGGGCCGCCATGGTGGCCGACCTGCGCGGCGACATCCTCTTCTCGCAGGGGCGCGTCGACGAGGCCCGCGCGGCCTACAAGCTCGCCATCGAGAAGAGCGACCCGCGAAGCCCCATCCGCTCTCTCACGGAGCTCAAGCTCGGCGCCCTCGGGGGCACGCAGTGAACGCCGCCGGGCGCTCGCTCGTCCTCGCCTGCGCCGTCGCGCTCGGCGGCTGCAGCTATTTCGGCTGGTTCCAGGACGCCGACAAGAAGCCGATGCCGCTCACGGAGATCCGCGCCACCGTGACCCCGAAGGTGGTCTGGAGCGCCTCGGTGGGCAAGAGCGGCGACTACCGCTTCGCGCCGAAGATCGACGGCAACCGCGTCCTCGCGGCGGCCGCCGACGGCACCGTGTCGATCCTGGATGCCGAGGCCGGGCGCGTGGTGAGCCGTTTCGACGCCAAGCGCAGGATTTCCTCGGGCGCGGGCGGCGAGGGCGACTTCGTGGCCATCGGAACGCCCAAGGGCGAGGTCGTGGCCTTCGACGCCGCCGGCAAGGAAAAGTGGGTGGCCCAGGTGGGCGGGGAGGTGCTCGCTCCCGTGACCGTGTCGGGGAAGTCGGCCATCGTCCGGCTCGCCGACGGGCGCATCTTCGCTTTCGCCGTCGCCGACGGGAAGCGCCAGTGGGTCTACCAGCGTCCCACCCCGGCGCTGCTGCTGCGCGCGGCCTCGGGCGTCATCGTCGCGCCCGGCACCGTGGTGGCGGGATATCCCGGCGGCAAGCTGATCGCGCTCGACATCGACGACGGCAAGCTCACCTGGGAAGTGTCGGTGAGCACCCCGCGCGGCTCGACGGAGCTCGAGCGCGTGGCCGACGTGGCGGGGCTGCCGGTGATCGAAGGCACCCGCATCTGCGCGGCCGCCTTCCAGGGCAAGGTCGCCTGCTTCGACATCCAGACGGGCAACGCCCTGTGGTCGCGCGACATCTCCACGGCGACGGGGCTGGGCGTCGACGACAAGGGCCTGTACCTCTCCGACGACCAGGACAACGTGCACGCGCTCGACCGCGAGAGCGGCGCCTCGCGCTGGAAGCAGGACAAGCTCCTGCGCCGCGGCCTCACCGCGCCCGTGGTCGTGGACGGCAAGGTGATCGTGGGCGATTCCCAAGGCTACCTGCACGTGCTCTCGCGCGACGACGGCTCCTTCATCGGGCGCCTGTCGGTGGGCGACGGCGCCATCCGCTCGCTGGTGGCCGGCCTCTCGGGCCTGGTCGTCCAGACCTCCGGGGGCACGGTCGCTCTCGTGCGCTTCTGAAGCGCTCCTCTTCCGGGCAGACATGAAGCCCACCGTCGTCCTCGTCGGCCGGCCCAACGTCGGCAAGTCGACCCTCTTCAACCGCCTCACGCGCTCGCGCGACGCGATCGTGCACGACATGCCGGGCCTCACGCGCGACCGTCACTACGGCCGCGGGCGCCTGGGCGACAAGCCCTTCATCGTGGTCGACACCGGCGGCTTCGAGCCGGTGGCCAAGGACGGGATCCTCTCCGAGATGGCGCGCCAGGCCCAGGAGGCCATCGCGGAAGCCGACGTGGTCGTCTTCGTGGTGGACGGGCGCGCGGGCCTCGCCCCGCAGGACAAGCGCATCGCCAAGCTCCTGCGCGAGAGAGGCGCCCCGGTGTGGCTCGCGGTCAACAAGACCGAGGGCATGCAGGAGGACATCGCGGTCGCCGAATTCCACGAACTGGGGCTGGGCGCGCCGCACGCGATCTCCGCCGCGCACGGCGAGGGGGTGCGCCAGCTCATCGAGGACGCGCTCGCCCCCTTCCCGGTGGAGAAGGAAGACGCGGAGGCCGAGCCCGAGCACCCGCGCGTGGCCATCGTGGGGCGCCCCAACGTCGGCAAGTCCACGCTGGTGAACCGCGTGCTGGGCGAGGAGCGCATGATCGCCTTCGACCAGCCGGGCACCACGCGCGACGCGATCGAGGTGGAAGCCCGATGGCAGGGCAAGAGCTACACCATCATCGACACCGCCGGCATCCGCCGCAAGGGCAAGGTGTGGGAGTCGGTCGAGAAGTTCTCGGTGGTGAAGACGCTGCAGGCCATCGAGCGCGCCAACGTGGTGGTCCTGGTGGTGGACGCCGCCCAGGACATCTCGGAGCAGGACGCGCACATCGGCGGCTACATCCTGGACGCGGGCAGGGCGCTCGTGGTGGCGGTGAACAAGGTCGACGCCATCGACAAGGAGAAGCGCGACGACACCCAGCGCGACCTCGAGAGGAAGCTCGCCTTCCTGGACTTCGCCGAGTTCGTGCCCATCTCGGCGCTCAAGGGCACGGGGCTCAAGGCCCTCTTCAAGGCCGTGGACGGCTCCTTCGCCGCGGCCATGGCCAAGCTCTCCACGCCCAAGCTCACCCGGGCCCTGCAGGCGGCCATCGAGAAGCAGGCCCCGCCGCTCGCCGGCAAGATGCGCCCCAAGCTGCGCTACGCCCACCAGGGCGGCTCCAACCCCCCGGTGGTGGTCATCCACGGCACCTCCGTGGCCGCCATCAAGGACGGCTACCGGCGCTACCTCGAGAACACCTTCGTCAAGGTCTTCAAGCTCAAGGGCACCCCCCTGCGGGTGGAGCTGCGCCAGGGCGCCAACCCCTACGAGGGCAAGAAGCGCCCCAACCTCACCCCCCGGCAGGAAGCCAAGAAGCGCAGGCTGAAGCGCTACCAGAAGAAGACCTATTCGTGAG
>PQAI01000213.1 GCA_003105245.1 Betaproteobacteria bacterium
GCTTCCTACACGGTGGGCTGGCTCGCCACCCGGCCCGGCGGCCACTACCTCGCCAACCAGGGCCGCGCGTGGTCCGAGGCGCTCGACGCCTTCGCCTGGATCCCGGTGACCCATGCCGACGCCGCTGCCGGCGCGGAGCAGCTCGTTGCCGCGGCGGGCGAGCGGGCGGACCTGGCGCGCGCCTGCGTCTACGTCGCCGGCCCCGACGACTTCGTGCGCGCGGCGGAGTTCGCGCTGCGCGGCGCGGGTGTCACCGCCGGCGCGATCGCGTTGCACGCGATCCAGGAACGGCCATGAGCACCGCCGGAAAGCCCCGCAGGACCATCCCCATCGCGCCCGTGGCCGAAGGCGACCACGGCGCCTGCAGCGGATCGGAGTCGTTCGCGCTCATGGTGCTGGGCGATTCCATGGCCCCCGAGTTCGCCGAGGGCGACGTGATCGTGATCGAGCCGGACGGCCTCGCCACGGACGGCGCCTACGTGCTCGCGGACCCGGGCGGCGAGTGGATCTTCCGCCAGCTCGTGTCGGCCGGCGACCGCTGGCGGCTGCGCCCCCTCAACCCGCGCTATCCCGCGATCGACCTCGACGACCTCTCCGCCGTGCGCGGGGTGGTGATCCAGAGGACGACGCCCGGCAAGCGCAAGTCGACCACCCGATACGGCGAATAGGCTGCCCTCCCATGCCCTACTACCTCTACAAGGTCTTCCCCTTCCACCGCCTGGAGAAGGTCGCCGAGTTGCCCTCGTTTCCCGAGGCGTCCGCCCAGGCGAAGGCCCTGCGCAAGGATCCCGCGCTGCCCGCGGACTGCAAGGTGAAGGTGATCTTCGCCGACAACGAGCTCGGCGCCGAGACGCTGCTCACCGAGGTCCGCGAGCCGCAGCCGCGCCTCGATGACGACTGACGCGCCGCTCGCCTGCGCCTTCGGCCGCGCGCTGCTCGCCCGGCAGGCGGCCTGCCCGCTGGCGACCATGGCCCTGGAGGGCGAGGCGGAACGCCCGCGCTGCGCGGCGCCCGTGGCCAACGCCAACTGCCGCACGCTGCACGCCCTGCTGCGCGAGCGCGCCACCTTCGTGCTGCGGCTCGCACCGCCGGGCACGCCGCTGCCGCACGCGGTCGAGCTGCGCCTGCAGTGCGGCGGATTGCACGGGCTGGCGCAGGCGCTGGGAGAGACGCAGGCCTTTCCCGCCGACGTGCACGCCCTGGTGGCGCGGGCGCAGCAAGACTTCGGCGGCCTCCTCGGCATCCCCTTCGAGACCGTGGTCGCCGCCATCGTTCGGTGGGAGGGCCGCCCGCGGGCGTCGGACGGCGGAGGACGCGCGTGATGCCCGCCTTCGCGCCCATCCTCGCCGCCGTCCAGGCCAACTGCCACCTGTCGGACGCGCGTCACGCGCAGGACCTCACGCTCTGCAACTACCTGCTCGCCATGCGCGAGTACTTCCGCTGGGAGCACGACCTGCCGCTCGACGCCGTCCCGGCGCGCGCGGAAGTCGCCCGCTGGATCGCCGAGCGGGAGGCGCTCTGGGAGGGGCTCGCCGGGAGCGACTGGTCGCCGCTGCCGCTCGGCTGCGGTGAGATGGATCCCTTCGACGTCGGGGCGGTGAACGCCGAGCTCGTCCCGCAGGGGCTGCTCTACGGGGCCGGGCGC
The DNA here is from genome assembly GCA_003105245.1 of Betaproteobacteria bacterium. Classification (GTDB taxonomy): domain Bacteria; phylum Pseudomonadota; class Gammaproteobacteria; order Burkholderiales; family Usitatibacteraceae; genus FEB-7. The sequence goes on from PQAI01000213.1 coordinate 1,646, forward strand.
GGGCGCTTCGGCAAGCCCCACTTCTTCCTCGCTCGCCTGGCGGGACGCGACACCCGCGAGGGCGTCGAGGTCCTCGAGGCCGGCTGCGAGTACGCGCGCGACATCGACGCGGCGCCGGCCGTCCTGCAGGGCGGCACGATCGTCCTGCGCCGCGAGGCGTTCCAGCGCTGGCTGTGGCTCACCGTGGAAGCCTGGGACGCGCGCACGAGCGAGGGGCCGATGGCCGCGGCCCTGCAGGCCTACGGCTACGCCAACGAGCGCGCCCGGGCGCTCGCGCGCATGGCCGACGCGGAGCGCGAGACCCTCATCCTGCACGAGCTCGGCGAGCACGCCGCGGGGCGGCTCCTGGGCGAGGCCTGGGAGGCGCTGATGGCGCAGGCCGGCGACCGTCGCCTGGAGATCACCGCGCGCGCGGTTCGCGACCTCCTGGCCGACACGCTGGTCACGCTGCCGACGCTGGTCGATCGCGGGGCCGTGCCCTCCCTGCACTTCTGGTTCGCGACGTTCGCGGGCCTTCGCCGCGAGCTCTTCCCGCGCCTCGCCGCGGCGCGGGGTGCCTGGGTCGAAAGCGGAAGCCTGGAAGCGATCCGCGAGGCCGTGGAGGCCGGGCGCGAGCACTGGCTGCGCGTGGCGGGCGAGATGGCCGCCGACGGCGAGACCGCCCGGCGCTACGCCCTCGAGACCGGCGCCATCGCGCTTTCCTGAGCCTTCCGGCCGGCGTGCGGGGCTTCAGCCCCCGCGAGCGATGACGGCCTTCGCGGCCGTGCGGAATTCCTCCGCGCGGACCTCGTCGATGGTGAGCCGGATGAGCTTGTAGCAACCCTCTACGGCGGCGAGGTAGTCCTCGCGGCTGTGCCCCGCTTCCTCGATCTTCTTCACCACCTTGGTGGCCTTGTCGCCGAGGATCGACTCCGCCGCGGCCACGAGCCCGTTGAGGATCGCGTGCGAATTGGCGGCGGCGGCCGCCCCCTCCGGCCCCGTCGGCGGGCCGCCGTGGCCGACCGGCGCGACGAGCCCGCGCGCGACCAGCTCGCGCAGGGCCGCCGGGAAGTCGGGGATGATGGCCCCGCGCTGCTCGAGCTTCGCGACCGTGGAGCGGCCGTCGACGAGGATCAGCGCGTGGCGGAGCTGCCGGGGCAGGTCGTGGTCCTGCCGGGCCAGCGCCTCGGCGCCCTGGGGCGTCTTGGCGAGGATGACCTGGGAGTCCATCGGGTCAGGCCGACAGCTCTTCGATGATGCGGTAGATGAGCTTCACCGTGATCACGACGTAGATCGCGCCGAACAGGAAGATCAGCGACACGATCACGTTCATGAGGATCGGCGGCAGCATGCCGAAGAACGGAGTGACGAGGTAGCCCAGCGTGAAGAGGATGACCAGCGCCGTGAGGGTCTTCCAGGTGCTTCCGACCACTCCGCCGGGGACGTTCTTGCGAAGGGAGAGCACGAGCCACAGGCAGTAGAACATGACCAGGATGGCCAGCACGCTGATGACGATGCTGATGTCGAACTTCATGGACTTTTTTCTCCTAATTATTGGATCCGTTTCAAAAGGCGGCGATCGTGTCGCCGCCCTTGCGCCTTGCGCTACTGTGCCTCGACTCCCCCCAGCCGGGTTTGCGTTGGATTAAACCCCCCCTACGCGCCCGGAATTTCAGGCGTAATCGGTCTCAATACCCTCCCTTGCCGTACGGCTGCGGCAGGCCGGCGACCTTGCACCCCTGCTTGGCGGGCCCCATCGGGAAGAGGTCGTAGAGCGACTTCGAGTCGCAGCCCGGCAGGACATCCTGCAAGTCCTTGACCATGTTGCGGAAATTCGGCGTGTGCCCGTTGTCGCGGTACTGGTCCCGGAGGTAGTTGATCACCTTCCAGTGGCCCTCCGTGAGGGCGATGCCGTCCGCCGCGGCGATGACCTGCACGGCTTCCTCGCTGAAATCGGCTTCCTTCAGGTAGCCGTCCGCGTCCGTTTCCTTCTCGATGCCACCGATCACGTATCCCATGCATGTCCCCTGTCGTCGTTGCGGGCCCGCTGCGGGGCCCTTGTCCAGTTTCGTCGCCGGTGCCGCGCCTAGTGGCCGCCCCCGATGATCCCGGAGGCCGCGAGCGCGATCACCAGCACCTCCAGCCCGCAGATCGCGAACAGCATGCGCTGCCCCGACCGCCAGTAGATGGGCATCACCGCGAGCAGGCACGGCACCGAGCAGAAGGCCAGCGTCACGATGCCCAGCAGCGTGAGGATGTCCGCGTGCCTGAGCCTCGCGGTCCATCCCCAGCCGGCCTCGAGCCGCGCGAGCTCGAGGAAGTCGCCGGAAGGCAGGTGCCACAGGTCCGGCAGCCTCTCGTGCGGCACGTGCGGATCGACCACGCCCAGCATGTAGATGCCGAACAGGACGACCAGCATCCCGAGGCCCGCATTGGTGCCGATGGCGAGCAGGCGCGCATAGCGCGCCTGGTCGGGGGCCGCCTGCTCCGTCCCGCTCATGCGCGCCTCACTGCGGGCAGGCGTTGGTCTCGCCCGGGACCTTGCCCACGAGGAGCAGGAAGGACTCGAACGGCCCCATGTTGCCCATGGCCTCGCCCATCGGGCCCTCGAAGCTCAGGCGCCCGAACATCATGGCCCGCATCGGGCCGTACTCGCCCTTGCCCATCTCGATCCAGCGCCTCGTGTCGGCCGTCATGGCGTAGTCGACGTCGAGGTCGAGCCTGGCGGTCGAGAGCCCGCCGGAGACGCACATCGCCTTGCCGTCCTTGGCCGCGATGCGAACCTCGACCTTCGGGCTCGACTTGCAGTCCTTGCGCGCCACCTGCAGCGCCTTGTAGCCGCGCTTCTTGTCGTTGGCCGCCCAGCCGGTCTCGTACAGGTCCTTCGTCAGGGTGGCGTCGGCGTTCCACGCCGTGCAGGCCGCCTTCGCCCACTCTTCCGACATCAGCGGGGCCGCGGCCGCGGTCCCGGTCAGGGCCGCCAGGACGGCCGCCAGCATCCATCGATTCGCACGCATGTTCACTCTCCTTTTTCGCGTCGTGAAGTTGAAGCCGTCGTTCAGTTCCAGATTCCCAGTCCCTTGAGGAGCGCGCGCATTCCCGCGAAGGCGAGGAGCGCGAGCACCAGCTTGCGCACGGTGGCCGCGGGCAGCACCTTGAGGAGCTTCGCCCCGATCTTGGCGCCCAGCATCATCCCGATCACCGAGGGCACGGCGATCATGGGGAGCACCGCCCCCTTGTGCAGGTAGACCCAGGCCGCGGAGCTGTCCACCAGGGACAGGATGAAGCTCGAGGTGCCCGCCGAGACCTTGAGCGGCGCGCCCATGAGGAGGTTCAGCGCCGGCAGGTTGGCCCAGCCCGCGCCCAGCCCGAACATCCCGGCCAGGATCCCGATGCCGAAGAAGACCGCGAGCCCGACCGGCGTGCGGTGAACCTGCCAGGGGATGTCCCGCCCCGTGGCCGCGTCGTGCAGCACGCCGTGCATGCCGAGCGCGGCGGAGATGGGATCGGGCCTGGGGACCTCCGGGAACTCGGAGCGTTTGGCCGCCGCCATCAGGGCGACGATTCCGAGGATCGTGAGGCCGAGGGCGACCTGCACGACCTTGGTCGGCAGGGCGAGTCCCATCATCGCGCCCAGGATCGAGCTCGCGGAGGCGACGACCGCCAGCGGAAGCGCGAGGCGCAGATTCGCGAGCCCCGAGCGCAGCAGCGCCGGCCCGGCCGAAAGCGCGCTCGCGAGCGCCACGAGCAGCCCCGCGCCGCGGACGAAATCGAGGTGGAAGGGGAAGAACCCGCCGACGATGGGGACGAAGAGCACGCCGCCRCCKACTCCCGCSGGCACCGCCACGATGCCSAGGAAGAAGCACACSACGAAGAGGATGAGCGGCCACGCCCACCASGGCAGGTCGGCGCCGGGGCTTCCCGGCGCGCCGGCCGCGAACGCCGACTCCGGCGCCGCGAGGAGAAACGCCGCAGCCGCGGCCAGCGGGAGAAGTCGCCTCACGTGCGCTTGCCTCCCGCCCGGTACGCGAGGTCCGCGGGGGCGCCCGCCATCCCGGGATAGGGCTGCATCGCGGGGCCTTCCGGCGCCACCGTGCCCTCCTCGCCCGGCGCCGCCTTGCGGATGCGCACGCGCACGTCGTACCACGCCGCCTGGCCGGTGAGCGGGTCGGAATTGGAGAACCGGACCCCGTCCGCGTCCGCGGGCAGCTCGTCGCTGATGAGGCCATTGATCAGGAATCCGCGCCGGGCTTCGTCGGAAGCCGGCGCGAGGCTCCAGGCGCCGGGCGCCTTGCCGATCGCGTTCCAGGTCCAGACGGTGCCCGGCTCGACCGCCTCCGACAGGCGGGCCACGCAGCGCACCTTGCCCCACGTCGATTCCACCCAGATCCAGTCGCCGTCGCCGATGCCCTGCGCGGCGGCGGCGGCCGGGTTCACGAAGAGGCTGTTGTGGCCGTGGATCTGGCGCAGCCAGGCGTTCTGCGAGTCCCAGGAGTGGTACATCGCCATCGGCCGCTGCGTGACCGCGGAGAGCGGGAAGCGGACCTTGTCGGTCGCCTGCGCCTCGAGGGGCTCGTAGTAGAACGGCAGCGGGTCGAAGAAGGCCTCGACGCGCTTGCGAAGCCGCTCCGGCGGCTGGCGCGAAATGCCCCTGCCGCGGGCGGCCAGGCGGAACTTCTGCAGCACCTCGGAATAGAGGTGGATGAGGATGGGCTCGTCGTAGCGCGTGATGCGGTTCCGGAGCGACCACTCGAGGTAGCCCTGGTTCCAGTTGCGCATGTACTGGTAGCTCTTCGGCAGCTCGTAGTGGAAGACGCAGTTGTTCTGCGCGTACATCTCCCACTGCCTGGGGTTGGGCTCGCCGCGAAGCGATTTCTCGCCGCCCTTGCCGCGCCAGCCGGAGAGGAAGCCGATGCCCGAGCCCGGCTCGGTCTCGTAATTGATGATGAAATCCGGGTAGTCGCGGTACTTGCGCCGCCCGTCCTTCGCCACGAACGCCGGGAGCCCCAGGCGCGAGCCCAGCTCGATGAGGACCTCCTGGAAGGGCTTGCACTCGCCCTTCGGGGGCACGACCGGGATGCGCACGGAGTCCACGGGGCCGTCGTACTCCGAGATCGGCCGGTCGAGGAGCGACATCACGTCGTGGCGCTCGAGGTAGGTGGTGTCGGGCAGGACGAGGTCGGCGAAAGCCGTCATCTCGGACTGGAACGCGTCGGCCACGACGACGAACGGGATGCGGTGATCGCCCTTCTCGTCGCGGTCGTTGAGCATCCGGCGCACCTCGTCCATGTTCATGGTCGAGTTCCACGCCATGTTGGCCATGAACACGAGGAGAGTGTCGATGCGGTAGGGGTCGCCGCGCCAGGCGTTGGTGATGACGTTGTGCATCAGGCCGTGCACGGCGAGCGGGTACTCCCACGAGAAGGCCTTGTCGATGCGCACCGGGCGGCCCTCGTCGTCGACGAAGAGGTCGTCGGGCTCGGCGGGCCAGCCCAGCGGGGCGCCGTCGAGCGGGTGGTCGGGCTTCACCGCGAGCGGCGTGGACGGCGTCTTGGCGCACGGCGGGATCGGGCGCGGGAACGGCGTCTTGTGCCGGAAGCCCCCCGGCCGGTCGATGGTGCCGAGCAGCGTCATCAGGATCGCGAGCGCCCGGATCGTGTGGAAGCCGTTGGAGTGCGCCGCGAGTCCGCGCATGGCGTGGAAGGCCACGGGGTTGCCGGTGACCGTGTCGTGCTCCTTGCCCCAGCTGTCCGTCCACGCGATGGGCAGCTCGATCTTCTGGTCGCGCGCGGTGATGCCCATCTCGTGCGCGAGGCGCCGGATCGTCTCCACGGGGATGCCGGTGACGCCCGCGGCCCACTCCGGCGTGTAGTCCTTCACGCGGTCCTTGAGCAGCTGGAAGGACGGGCTCACCTCCGTGCCGTCGTGCAGCTTGAACCGGCCGAGGAGGTACGGGTCCGCGCCCTCCGTGTGCGTGACCACCGGCCTCCCGGCGTGGCGGTCCCACCACAGCTTGTTCTGCGGGTCGAAGCAGCCCTCCTCCTCCGGGACCTCGGTGCGCACGAACATCCCGAACTCGTCGCTCGCCTCGTCGAGGTTCACGAGCTGCCCGGCGTTGGTGTAGCGCACGAGGAACTCGCGGTCGTAGAGGCCCAGCTCGATCAGCTCGTGGACGAGGGCGAGGAGGAGCGCGCCGTCGGTGCCCGGCCGGATGGGCACCCACTCGTCGGCGATGGCCGAGTAGCCGGTGCGCACGGGGTTCACGGAGACGAAGCGGCCGCCGTCGCGCTTGAACTTCGAGATCGCGATCTTGAGCGGGTTGGAATGGTGGTCCTCGGCGGTGCCGAGCATGATGAAGAGCCGGGCGCGATCGAGGTCGGGGCCGCCGAACTCCCAGAACGAGCCGCCGATCGTGTAGATCATCCCCGCGGCCATGTTCACGGAGCAGAAGCCGCCGTGCGCGGCGTAGTTGGGGGTGCCGAACTGGCGCGCGAAGAGCCCGGTGAGGGCCTGCATCTGGTCGCGCCCCGTGAAGAGCGCGAACTTGCGGGGATCGGTGGAGCGGATCTTCCCGAGGCGCGAGGCGAGCGTGGAGAAGGCCTCTTCCCACGAGATGGGCTCGAACTGGCCCGCGCCGCGCTCGGCGCCCTCCTTGCGGCGCAGCGGCTGCGTGAGCCGCGCCGGCGAGTACTGCTTCATGATGCCGGAGGCGCCCTTGGCGCAGATGACGCCCTTGTTCAGCGGGTGCTCGGGGTTGCCGTCGATGTAGCGCACCTCGCCGTCCTTCAGGTGCACGCGGATGCCGCAGCGGCACGCGCACATGTAGCACGTGGTCTTGCGGACCTCGGCGCGCGCCGGGGCCTGCGCTCCGGGGGCGGTGTCGGTGGAAAGGCGAGCCATGATTTTCCCGTTCCTCGGCGGCGAGCAGGAGCCGTCCTGCACCAACCGCGAGCCGACACGATTTCGAGGCAACCCACTTGGGAAGTCCATCACCCCGAAGGGTTATTTCTCGCCCATCGGGGGTAGTTGACCGGGAGGAGTCGCGGAAAGCCTGGTCGAGGTATCGGGAATCCTGCCCGCAGTAGGCGGGAGGATCTTGTCCGGGGTCAACCCKGACGCCYGGCCGGCGCCGGCAGGGCCTAGACGGCGGCGCTGCGGTCGACGCGGTGCAGGGCGAAGACGAGGCCCACCGTCGCGACCACGAGGAAGAGSGGGCCGAAGAGCCAGAACACCAGCGGCACCGCGAAGAAGAAGGCCCGCATCCCGGTCGCGAAGTTGCGGCCGGCGCCGTTCAGCCGGTCCGCCACGCTCTCGGGCGAGAGCGCCGGATGGCCCCACGGGCCCGGCACGTTCACCATGAACACCACGTGGTTCGCGAGGCGGATCGCCATCGCGAAGGCGAAGAACGCGGTGATGAAGACCGCGAGCAGGCACAGCACCTTGAGGATCCAGAGCTCCGCCGAGCTCGAGCCGAACCCGCTCGAGACGTGCCAGCTGCGCGAGATGCTCTCGGCCTGACCGGTGAGCGTGAGCGTGCCGAGGATGAGGAAGGCCGCGGTCGTCGCCATGAGGGTCGCCCCCATGATGAAGTTGCGCAGCGTCTGCACGGCCATCACGTCCTTGCCGGGATTGGCCATCACGTTCTTCACCCAGAGGCTGCGGGCGAGCTCGTTCACGCCGTGGATGCTGCTGGTGGGGTCGCGCCGGGTGCGCCGGAGGAGGACGGCGTAGTAGATCGCGACGAGGACGGCGCTCACGGCGAACGCGAGGGCGTCCGCCCCGAACTCGCGAAGCCAGGCATCGGTGACGCCCATGGTCGCTTCCTTGCAAGTAGGCGGGGCCCGGCGCGGGACCGGGCCCCGGGAAAACTGGTGGGCCGTGAAGGATTCGAACCTTCGACCAACGGATTAAGAGTCCGCTGCTCTACCAGCTGAGCTAACGACCCGCAAAAACTCGGGGAGTGCTGCCGACGCCCTCCAGGGGAAACCTGGTAGGGCGTACTGGATTCGAACCAGTGACCAACGGATTAAAAGTCCGCTGCTCTACCAACTGAGCTAACGCCCCGGAAAACGCGAGATTATAGCGTTTCGCCCGAGGGAGGGTCAAACCGCGGCGGCCCTTCAGGCCTCGCGCATGAGGCGCCAGTACTGGTACTTCATGGTGGCCCAGGAGCCCCCCACGATCGCGAGGAGCGTGATGATGGAGCCGACGGCGAGCGTGGAGAGTCCCGTGATCCCCTGGCCGATCGTGCAGCCCAGGGCGAGCACCCCGCCGAAGCCCATGAGGACGCCGCCGATCACGTGGTTGGCGGTGTCCTCGGCCGAGGCGAAGCCCTCCCAGCGGAAGGTGCGCGTGGCGAGCGAGTAGGCCGCCGATCCCGCCACCACGCCGAGGGCGAGCGCGATGGTGAAGGTGAAGGCGAGCGACTTGTCGCTCCACAGGAGCAGGATTTCGAGGAGGTAGGCCGCCGGCGCGATGAACGAGAGCGACTCCAGCGTGCGGCTGTTGGTGCCGAAGTAGGTCGTCTCGAGCGTGTCGGGGTTCTCGCCGAAGCCGACGTGGCCGGTGAGGTACCAGCCGGCGACCACGGCCGCGCCGACCACCACGCCCCCGAGGACGTGGTCGAAGTCCGTGCGGAAGTCGCGGTCCTTGAACACGAAGGCGAGCAGCGCCGCGACGGCCAGGCCCGCCACCGCGACGTGCGCGGTCTTGCGCTCGATGCCGAAGGCCGCGGCCGCGAGCGTGGGCAGGTCCTGCCCGGGGAGGCCGCGCGCGCCCAGGTCGATGGAAATCGGGTCGAGCCAGGTCACGCGCCAGATGCCGAACAGGCCCTTCATCGTCATGTAGGCGGAGATCGCCAGGAAGGCGAGCACGACCACCGACTTGAGACTGCCGCCGCCGATGCGCACCAGCGTCTTGTTCCCGCACCCGGATCCCAGAGTCATGCCGACGCCGAACACGAACCCGCCCAGCAGGAAGGACAGCCACGCGAGGTTGGGTCGCGGATAGATGGACTTGGCGAGGTCCACCTGCCCCGTCAGGTGCAGCGCCGCGGCGCCGGCGATCGCCACGGCCATGGCGAGCATCCACATGCGCATGCGGCCCCAGCTGCCCATGTTCACGATGTCCGACACCGCGCCCATGGTGCAGAAGTTGGTGCGCTGCGCGACCGCCCCGACGACGAAGGCGATCCCGAAGCCGGACCAGGTGACGATGGAGGAGAGGTTGGAGGCGGTGGCGCTCATGGGGGGACTCCCGGTTCAACCGCCCATTATTCGGGGATACCCCCCGCTGGCCCATCCCTCCGATGGGGGGGCGGCCCATACCCACATTGGGGGGAGGCCTATGGCCCGGCCCCCGGGCGGTAGCGCGTGGGGTCGGGGATGCCGGCCGCGGCGAAGCCCTCCCGGCGCAGGCGGCACGAGTCGCAGCGGCCGCAGGCCCGGCCTTCCGCGTCGGCGTCGTAGCAGGAGACGGTGAGGGAGAAGTCCACGCCCAGCTCGTGGCCGCGGCGCACGATGTCCGCCTTGGAGAAGCGCACGATGGGCGAGCGCACGGCGATGGGGTGGCCCTCCACCGCCCGCCGGGTGGCGAGGTTCGCCATGGCCTCGAAGGCCGCGAGGTATTCGGGACGGCAGTCGGGATAGCCCGAGTAGTCCACCGCGTTGGCCCCGGTGAAGATCGCGTCGGCCTCGAGGACCTCGGCCCACGCGAGCGCGAGCGAAAGCAGGATCGTGTTGCGCGCGGGCACGTAGGTCACCGGGATGCCCGCGCCCGGCGCCGTGGGAACGGCGATGGCGCGGTCGGTGAGCGCCGAGCCGCCGAAGGAGCCCAGGTCCACGCGCACCACGCGGTGCCCGGCCGCGCCCATCGACCGCGCCACGGCTGCGGCCGCATCCAGCTCGGCGCGGTGCCGCTGCCCGTAGTCGACCGAAAGCGCGTGGCACTGCCAGCCCTCGCGCACGGCCATCGCGAGCACGGTGGCGGAGTCGAGCCCTCCGGAGACGAGGACGACGGCCCTCTTCAACGCGCGGCGCCTAGCGCTTGCCGGCCGCGAGGCGGGTTCGCGCCTTGCCCGCCGCTTCCGAGCCCGGGTAGCGGGCGATGATGTCCTCGAGCGTGTTGCGCGCCGAGCCGTGGTCGCCCTGCTCGGACTGCACGGCGGCAATCGCGAGGAGAGCGTCCGGCGCCTTGGGCGAGGCGGGGAAGCGCGAGAGGAGGCCTTCCTGGGTGGCGAGCGCGGCCTTGTAGTCCTTCAGGTTCGCCTGGCAGATCCCGATCCAGTAGGTGGCGTTGGGGGCGAGCGCGCTCTGCGGGTAGTCCTTGAGGAAGGCGCGGAAGGCTTCTGCGGCAGAAGCGAAGTCGTTGCGCCGGAAGAGCGCGGAGGCGGCGTCGTAGGCCTTGACCTCTCGCGCCTGCTCCTCCTTCGACGGCGGCTTCGCCGGCGGCGCGGCTTCGGCCGCGGCCGCCACGGCGGGCGGCGCCGCGGAAGGCGCCTGCGCGGAGCCGCCGCCCTCGAGGCGCTTCAACCGCGAATCGAGGTCGAGGTAGAAGTCGCGCTGGCGCTTCTGGATCTGCTCGTTCTGGTTGGCGAGCACCTCGAGGCTGCCGCGCAGCCGCGCGATCTCGGCGTTCAGCGTCTCGATCTGGCGCAGCAGGTCCACCACGCCGATGTTCCTGACGCTCTCCTCGAGGCGGCCGATGCGCTCCGCGGTCTCCTTCGCGCTCTTCTCCTGGGAGAGGCGCATCTCGTCGATGCGCTTGCGGGCCTCGTCGTCGTCGAAGAGGCCCGCGTGGGCCGCGCCGGCGGCCGCGAGAGCCGCGGCCGCGAGCGCGATCCGGACGCTACTCGCCGGCATACTTGATGTCGCCGCGGCGGTTCTTGGCCCAGGCGGCCTCGTCGTGTCCCGGATCCCGCGGCTTCTCCTCGCCGAAGCTCACCGTCTCGATGCGGCCGTCCTGCACGCCGAGAACCGTCATGACCTTCTTCACCGCCTCGGCCCGGCGCTGCCCCAGGGCGAGGTTGTACTCGCGGCTTCCGCGCTCGTCGCAGTTGCCCTCGACGCGCGCCTTGGCGTCCTTCTTGTCCACCATGTACTTCGCGTGCGCCTGGATGAGCCCGCGGTACTCGTCCTTCACGACGTTGGAGTCGAAKTCGAAGTAGACGCTGCGCTGCGACAGGATGTTCTTCGGGTCGGTGAGCGGGTTGGCCGTGATCGTGGGCTGCGTGGTGGGCGTCGTCTGCCCCGTGGTCGGCTGCGYCGGTTGCGACGGCGGGGTCGTGCGGTCGGCGACCGGCACGTCCTTCTTCACTTCCTGGCTGCCGCAGGCGGCGACGAGTGTGGCGATCGCGATGCTGAGAACGACTTTCTTCACGGCGGACTCCTTTTCGGGTGAAGCGCTCGGTGTTTCGGACAGCGGGATTCTGCGCCCCGCTCAATTCGTAGGCAATGGTCCCCACGCGGGATCGCGGACGTCGCCGGCCGACGACACCAGGCGCTGGCGCACGCGGCCGTCGCTCGAGACGGCGGCGAGCTGGCCGCGGCCGTTCTCCTGGGCCTCGTAGAGGATCATCTTCCCGTTGGGGGCGTAGCTGGGCGAATCGTCCAGCCGCCCGTCGGTGAGCACCGTCACCTGCCCGGTGTCGATCTCGAGGACGGCGATGCGGAAGCGCCCCGACTCGCGCTGCACGAAGGCGATGGACCTTCCGTCCGGGCTGAAGCGCGGGCGAACGTTGTAGGTGCCCTCGAAGGTCAGGCGCTGGGCCGGGCCGCCCTCCGCGGGCATGCGGTAGATCTGGGGCGAGCCGCCTCGGTCGGAGGTGAAGGCGATCCACTTCCCGTCGGGCGAGAAGTTGGCCTCCGTGTCGATCGCGGGCGTGGTGGCCATGCGCCGCGGCTCGCCGCCGGCGGCCGGGATCACGTAGATCTGGGAGATGCCGTCGCGCGTGAGCGTCACCGCGAGCCTCGAGCCGTCCGGCGACCACGCCGGGGCGCTGTTGTTGCCCCAGTAGTTGGCCACCACCTTCGTCGTGCCCTGGGCGAGGTTCTGCACCACGACGATGGGCTTCTTCTGGTCGAAGGACACGTAGGCGATGCGGCTGCCGTCGGGGGACCACGAGGGCGAGATGATGGGCTCGTTCGAGGCGAGCACGGCCTGCGCGTTGGCGCCGTCGGCGTCCGCCACCTGCAGCTCGTAGCGGGTGCCGCGCTTGACCACGTAGGTGATCTTCGTGGAGAACACGCCCTTCTCGCCCGTGAGCCGCTCGTAGATCACGTCGGCGATGCGGTGGGCCGTGGCGCGCAGCTGGACGGGCGCGACGACGTAGGAGAAGCTCGCGAGCTGGGACTGCTTCTGCACGTCGAAGAGGCGGAAGCGCACCTCGACGCGGCCGTCGGCCTGGGGCTCGATCTTGCCGATCACGAGCGCCTCCGCCGCCCGGGCCTGCCAGTCCACGAAGTTCACTTCCGAGGGCTCCGTGGGCAGCGGGCTCACGCCCACGGCGTTCACGAGACGGAAGAGGCCCGTGCGCGCGAGATCGGCTCCCACGACCGGGCTCACGGGCTGCGGCTGCGCCGCCTCCCCGGCGAACGGGAGGATGGCCACCGGGATCTGGCGCCCGCCGGAGGTGGTGATGTCGATGGTGAGCTGCGCGCGCGCGGCGAGCGCGGCGAACGCGACGAGGAAGGCGGCGAGGATTCGTTTCATCGGTTCTTGGGCCCTCACGGGCCCGCGGCCCGGCTAGCGTTCGTGCTTGATATTCAGGTTAAGGCTGCGGAACTGGCCGAAAAGTTCCGGATTGCTCGGCACGGGAAGCGGCTGCGCGCTCCGGATGGCGCGCTCGATCGCGGTGTCGTAGACGGGATTGCCGCTCGACTTCACGATCGCGATGTCGAGGACGTCGCCGCCCGGCAGGATGGTGATCCGCACCTGCACTTCCGGCTGGCCACGCACCGTTTCCGGGACGTTCGCCTTGCCGCGGATTTTATCGCGGATGCGCCCCCGGTACATGTCGATCTCGTTCAGGCGGGCCTGCGTGGCGGCTTCCGCGGCGGCGCGGGCCTGCGCCTCGGCCTCCGCCCTCGCCTTCGACTCCGCGCGCGCCTTCGCCTCCGCGGCCGCCTTCGCCTCGCGCTCCTTCCTCTCCTGCTCCTTCTTCGCCTGCTCGCGCTTCTCCTGCTCCTTCTTCGCCTGCTCGCGCTTCTCCTGTTCCTTCTTCTCGCGCTCCTTCTTCTCGGCGATGGCGGGATCCGGCCTGGGCGGCTCGGGCTTGGGCTCGGCCTTCGGAGGCTCGGGCCTGGGCTCCGCCTTCGGCGGCGCGGGCTCGGGCTCGACCTTCGGCGGCGCGGGCTCCACGGGCGGCGGCGCGGCCTTGGACGCCGGGCCCGGGGGCAGCTTGCTCCAGAGCTCGGCCTGCAGCGGCGGCGTCGGACGGCTCTGCCAGGTGACGCCGAAGACGATGAGCGCGAAGAACGCGCCGTGCACGGCGATCGCCAGGAGGACGGAGCGGATCTTTCCCGGCTGGCGGGGCCGCTCGTGCCTCGGCTCCGGCGGCTTCACGCGCGGCGCCTAGGGCGCGGGCCGGGCGAGCAGACCCACGCGCCGCACCTGCCCCTGCTGCAGGATGTCCATCACCTTGAGGACCTCCTCGTAGCGGACGTTCCGGTCCCCGGCGATCACGACGGCCTGATCGGCGTTGGCCTGCTGCGCGCGGCGCACGATGTCCAGGAGCTGCGGGCGCTTCACCAGCAGCTCGTCCGGGGAGCGCGAGCGGTCCACGACGGCGAGCTCGCCGTTCTCGCGAACGCGCACCTCCAGCGGCGCCACGGCGGGGTCGAGCTTCGCGCCCACCTGCGGCAGGTCGATCTGCCCGGGGTTGATGAGGGGGGCGGCGACCATGAAGATGATGAGCAGCACCAGCATCACGTCGATGTAGGGCACGACGTTGATCTCGCTCATCGCGCGGCGGCGGCGGCGCATCTCAGCGCTCCGGCTGGTGGGCCTGGCGCTGCAGGATGTTGGAGAGCTCCTCCATGAAGCTCTCGTAGCGGCCCGCCAGGCGGTCGATGTCGTGCGCGAACCGGTTGTAGGCGATCACCGCGGGGATCGCGGCGAAGAGGCCGATGGCGGTCGCCACCAGCGCCTCGGCGATGCCGGGCGCCACCTGCGCGAGGGTCGCCTGCGCGACGTTGGACAGGCCCCGGAAGGCGTTCATGATCCCCCACACCGTGCCGAAGAGGCCGATGTACGGGCTCACGGAGCCCACGGTGGCGAGGAAGGACAGGTGCGACTCCAGCGCGTCCACCTCGCGCTGGAGCGTCGCCTTCATCGCCCGGCGCGTGCCGTCCATGAGCGCGGTCACGTCGGCGCCGGCGCGGCCCTTGAGCTTGAGGAACTCCTTGAAGCCGGCCTCGAAGATGCGCTCCATGCCGGCGGCGACGTATCGCCCTCCCGCGGCGCGCTGGTAGAGCCCCACCAGGTCGGCGCCGCTCCAGAACTCGCGCTCGAACTCCTCGGCCTGGCGGTGGGCGCGGCGCAGCCCGAAGACCTTCATGAAGATGTAGGTCCACGAGAAGAGCGAGGCGAGCACCAGGACCGCCATCACGGCCTTCACGACGATGCTCGCGTTCACGATCATCGAGAGGATGGTGAGGTCGTGGCTTACGATCATCTTTCCTCCGGGTTCACGCGAGCGAGGCCTGCATCTTGCGGCGAAGCGCCTCCGGGATCTCGGCGGGCTTGAAGTGCTCCCCGGTCACGCAGGCCACGGTGATCTTCGCGCGCACCAGCAGCTCGTCGTCGCGGCGGATCTCCTGCTGGAAGACGCAGCGCACCTTGCCCAGCGACTCGAGCTGCACGCTCACCGCCAGGTTGTCGTCGAGCCGCGCGGGCTTGAGGAAGTCGGCCACCGCCTGGGTGACCACGAAGACGATGCGATGGTTCCGCGCCAGGGCCTGGTGGTCGAAGCCGAGGTGGCGCAGCCACTCGGTGCGCGCGCGCTCGAGGAACTTCAGGTACTCGCCGTGGTAGACCACGCCGCCGGCGTCGGTGTTCTCGAAGTACACCCGCACGGGGAACGAGTAGGCGAAGAGCTCCGGCTGCAGGCGGGGCTTGAGCGCGATCCGGGTCATTCGAAGAGCCCCCCGGCCGGCTGCGGCCCGCCGGACAGCCCGAAGTGCCGGTAGGTGAGCGCGGTGGCGATGCGCCCGCGCGGCGTGCGCTGGAGGTAGCCCTGCTGGATGAGGAAGGGCTCGAGGACGTCCTCGATCGTGTCGCGCTCCTCCCCGATCGCGGCGGCGAGGTTGTCGACGCCCACCGGGCCGCCGCCGAACTTCTCGATGATGGCGAGCAGGAGCTTCCTGTCCTGAAGGTCGAGCCCGATCACGTCCACGTCGAGCATGCGCAGCGCCAGGTCCGCCACCTCGGCAGTGACGCGACCCTGGTGCTTCACCTCGGCGAAGTCGCGCACGCGCCGCAGCAGCCGGTTGGCGATGCGCGGCGTGCCCCGGGAGCGGCGCGCGATCTCCACCGCGCCCTCCGACTCGATCGCCATGGCGAGCAGCCCCGAGGAGCGCGTCACGATGCTCGTGAGCTCCTCGGGCGAGTAGAACTCGAGCCTCGCCACGATCCCGAAGCGGTCGCGCAGCGGGTTGGTGAGCATGCCCGCGCGCGTGGTGGCCCCGACCAGCGTGAAGGGCGGCAGGTCCAGCTTCACGCTGCGCGCCGCCGGCCCCTCGCCGATCATGATGTCGATCTGGTAGTCCTCCAGCGCCGGGTAGAGGATCTCCTCGACCACCGGGTTCAGGCGGTGGATCTCGTCGATGAAGAGGACGTCGCGCGGCTCGAGGTTGGTGAGGAGCGCGGCGAGGTCGCCCGGGCGCTCGAGCACCGGCCCGGAGGTCTGGCGCAGGTTCACCCCCATCTCGCGCGCGATGATGTGGGCGAGCGTGGTCTTGCCCAGCCCGGGCGGGCCGAAGAGCAGCGCGTGGTCCAGGGCCTCGCCCCGCCCGCGCGCGGCCGAGATGAAGATCTCCAGCTGCTCGCGGATCTTCGCCTGGCCGACGTACTCGGCCAGCTGGCGGGGGCGAAGCGCCCTCTCCTCGCCCTCCTCCTGCGGCGAAGCCGGGGCCCCGGCGATCAGGCGGTCGGTTTCGATCACGGCTTGGCGAGCACCTTGAGTGCCTGGCGGATCGCGTCGGCGAGCGCCAGGTCGGGCGGCAGGTCGCGGATCGCGGCCGACGCCTCGCGGGCATTATAGCCAAGCGAGAGCAGCGCATTGAGCACGTCGGGCCCGTGCGGGGCCGAGGCCTTCGCGGCCGGGATCGCGGTCGGGAGCTTGTCGCGCAGCTCGAGGACGAGCCGCTCCGCGGTCTTCTTGCCGATGCCGGGCACGCGGGTGAGGCTCGCCGCGTCCTCGGCCGCCACCGCGGCGGCGAGGTCGTCGACGGAGAGGCCCGAGAGGACCGCGAGCGCGACCTTGGGGCCCACGCCGCTCACCTTGAGGAGCTGGCGGAAGGCGGTGCGCTCCGCGGCCGTGAGGAAGCCGAAGAGCAGGTGCGCGTCCTCGCGCACCACGAGGTGGGTGAGGAGCTCGACCGGCTCCCCCGTGCGCGGCAGGTTGTAGAAGGTGCTCATCGGCACGTCGATCTCGTAGCCCACGCCGCCGGCCTGCACCACCACCTGCGGCGGGTTCTTCTCGACGAGGGTGCCGGCCACGCGCCCGATCACGCGAGCCTCCCGCGGCGCATCACCAGGCCGCGCGTGGGCAGCGCCCCCATCCCCATCCCGCCGTGGGCGTGGCAGATCGCGCAGGCGAGCGCGTCGGCCGCGTCGGGCGAGGGGTGCCCCGGCAGCCGCAGCAGCCGCCGGACCATCTCCTGCACCTGCTCCTTGCCGGCGCGGCCCTTGCCCACCACGGCCTGCTTCACCTGGCCCGGCGTGTACTCGGTGACGGGCAGCTTCGCGAGCACGGCCGCGCACACCGCGGCGCCGCGCGCCTGGCCCAGCAGCAGGCTCGAATGCGGGTTCACGTTCACGAAGACCTTCTCGATGGCGACCTCCTCCGGGCGGTTGGCGGCGATCACCTCCGCGAGCCCCTCGAGGATGGTGCGGAGGCGCTCGGGCATCTCGCCGCCCTCGCGCGTCTTCACGCAGCCGCTCGTCACGTATTCCAGGCGCTGGCCCTCGCGGCCGATGACGCCGAACCCCGTCACGCGAAGGCCGGGATCGATGCCGAGGATGCGCAAGGGGGGCGCCCTACGCCGCCTCGTCCATCGCGGCGGTGGTGTRGACCTCCTGGACGTCGTCGAGGGACTCCAGGGCGTCGAGGAGCTTCTGCATGCGCGCGGCRTCCTCGCCCTCGAGCACGGTCTCCGAGGAGGCCTTCATGGTCACCTCGGCCATCTCCGCCTTGAAGCCCTTCTTCTCGAGGGCCGCCTTGACCGCCGTGAAGTCGTAGGGACCCGTCACCACCTCGATCGAGCCGTCGTCGTTCACCACCACGTCCTCGGCGCCCGCCTCGAGGGCCGCCTCGAGGAGCCTGTCCTCGTCCGTGCCGGGCGCGAACACGAGCTGCCCGCAGTGCTTGAAGAGAAAGGCCACCGAGCCCTCCGTGCCGAGGTTGCCGCCGTACTTGCTGAACGCGTGGCGCACGTCGGCCACGGTGCGCGTGCGGTTGTCGCTCAGGCAGTCGACCAGCACGGCGGCGCCGCCGATGCCGTAGCCCTCGTAGCGGATCTCCTCGTAGTTCACGCCGTCAAGGTCACCGGTGCCGCGCTTGATCGCGCGCTCGATGTTGTCCTTGGGCATGTTGTTCTCCGTCGCCTTGTCGACGGCCAGCCTCAGGCGCGGGTTCATGCCGGGGTCCGCGCCGCCCATGCGCGCCGCGACCGTGATCTCCTTGATGAGGCGGGTGAAGATCTTGCCGCGCTTGGCGTCCTGGCGCCCCTTGCGGTGCTGGATGTTCGCCCACTTGCTGTGGCCTGCCATGGGTCTTCGCCGCGAATTCAGTTTCGAGGGGGCTAATGGTAACATCCCCGCACCGTCCTCCCCCGAGCCAGAGCGCGTGCTTCCCCCTCTTGTCGTCGCCAAATCCGGCGTAGAGCTCGGCCTCCTGCCGGGCATGGCCAACCGCCACGGCCTCATCGCCGGCGCCACCGGCACCGGCAAGACGGTCACCCTGCAGGCCGTGGCCGAGGCGCTGAGCGCCATCGGCGTTCCGGTCTTCATGGCCGACGTGAAGGGCGATCTCGCGGGACTGGCCGCTCCCGGCGGCGGCAATCCCAAGGTGGCCGAGCGCGTGAAGATGCTGGGAATCGCGGACCGCGCGCCGCAGGCCTGCCCCGTCGCCTTCTGGGACGTCTTCGGCGAGCAGGGCCACCCCGTGCGCGCCACGGTGACGGAGATGGGACCTCTCCTTCTCGGGCGGATCCTCGACCTGAACGAGACCCAGTCGGGCGTGCTGGCGGCGGTGTTCAAGATCGCCGACGACAACGGGCTCGCGCTCCTGGACCTCAAGGACCTGCGCGCCCTGCTGCAGTTCGCCGGCGACAACGCCGCGCAGTTCCGCACCCAGTACGGGAACATGTCCACGGCGAGCATCGGCGCGATCCAGCGCGGGCTGCTCACCCTCGAATCCCAGGGGGGCGAGAAATTCTTCGGCGAGCCGGTGCTCGCGCTCGACGACCTCATGCAGACGGTGGAGGGCCGGGGCGTGGTGAACATCCTCGCCGCGGACAAGCTCCTCGCCAGCCCGCGCGTCTACGCCACCATGCTCCTGTGGCTGCTCTCCGAGCTCTTCGAGCAGCTGCCCGAGGTGGGCGATCCCGAGAAGCCCCGCCTCGTGTTCTTCTTCGACGAGGCCCACCTGCTGTTCAACGACGCGCCGAAGGAACTGCTCGAGCGCATCGAGCAGGTGGTCCGCCTGGTGCGCTCCAAGGGCGTCGGCGTGTGGTTCGTCACCCAGAACCCGCTGGACGTGCCCGACACGGTCCTGGGCCAGCTGGGCAACCGCATCCAGCACGCGCTGCGCGCCTTCACGCCGCGCGACCAGGCGGCCGTGAAGGCCGCCGCGACCACGTTCCGGCCCAACCCCAAGGTCGACGTCGAGAAGGCCATCACGGAGCTCGGCGTGGGCGAGGCGCTGGTTTCGTTCCTCGACGAGAAGGGCCGCCCGCACCCCGTCGAGCGCGCGTTCGTGATCC
The DNA here is from genome assembly GCA_003105245.1 of Betaproteobacteria bacterium. GTDB lineage: Bacteria > Pseudomonadota > Gammaproteobacteria > Burkholderiales > Usitatibacteraceae > FEB-7. The sequence continues at coordinate 20,827 of PQAI01000213.1, forward strand.
CGCCGCGCTCGCGCATCGGCCCGATCGGCGCCGAGGAGCGCCGCCGGGTGATGCAGAATTCCCTCGTCGCGGGCCATTACGAGAAGGCGGTCGACCGCGAGTCGGCCTACGAGAAGCTCA
>PQAI01000214.1 GCA_003105245.1 Betaproteobacteria bacterium
GCTGCCGCCCGCGCGGCGGGTGAGCGCCCGCAGGCGCGCGGCGAGCTCGCCCATGTCGAAGGGCTTCACGAGGTAGTCGTCCGCCCCGGCGTCGAGGCCGGCGATGCGGTCCTCGACGGTGTCGCGTGCGGTGAGGATGAGGACGGGCACCTTGCTCCGGCGCCCGCGAAGCCGCGCCAGCACCTCCAGCCCCGTGCGGCGCGGCAGGCCGATGTCGAGCACCGCCGCGTCGTGGGTGCCGCCCTCGAGCGCGAGGTCGGCCGCGACGCCGTCGCGCACCCAGTCGGCGACGAAGCCCTGCTGGCGCAGGCCCGCCTGGATCGCGTCGCCCAGCAGCGCGTCGTCCTCGACGACCAGAACCCTCATGGACCGCCCTCCCTCACCAGGGCGAGTCTACGGCTGCCGGTCCGGCGACTTCTTGCGCCCGGTCAGCATCGCGGCGACGAGGTTCTCCCGGTGCAGCCAGCTCGCCACCGCCACGCCGGCCAAATGGACCCCGACGACGGCGAGCATCGCGCCGGCGAGGAACTCGTGGGTCTCCTCGAGCCAATGGCCGCCGATGTCCTCGTACACGGCCCAGCCCGAGGCGATCGCGGCGAGCGCGGAGGCGAGCAGGAGCACGATCGCCACGGCGCCGGCCGGGTTGTGGCCCAGGTGGTGCTCGGGGCGGCCCGACAGGAGCGAGCGCAGGTAGCGGGCGATCGCGGCCGGGCCGCGCACGAAGCTCGTGAAGCGCGCGTGCCGCGGGCCCACCAGGCCCCAGAGGAGGCGGAAGGCGACGAGCCCCAGCATCGTGTAGCCGAGGAGCACGTGCACGTCGCGCCAGCGCTCGCTCTCGGCGGTGAGCCATGCGCCCGCGAAGCAGGCGGCGAACGACCAGTGGAAGACGCGGACCAGGATGTCCCAGACCTTCACGGTCGCGGGAGCGGCCTCGTGGGAGGCCGGCGTTGCGGTGACGGCGTTCATCGCGTCCTCCCGCCGGGCACGCGCACGCCGCGTTCCGAGTAGTTGCCCTGCTCGGCGCCCTGGTGGCAGGCGCCGCAGTTGGCGAGGCTCTTCACTTCCGGATGCAGGGCCTTGTCCGACGCGATCTCGCGCCGGTGCTCCTTCCGGAACCACGGCGTGGACGAGACGCGAAGCAGGGACTTGCCCGCGGCCGCGGCGTCGCGCCGGCCGGCGTTGGCCTCGAGCCAGGCGGCGATCTCGCGCTGCACGGCCGGCTCCAGCGAGGCGTCCACCCCGAAGTGGGCGCCGAGGCCGCCCATCACGGCCCGCCAGGAAGGGGCCGGGAGCAGCTGCGGCGGGTAGGCCACGTGGCAGGAGCCGCATTCCTGCCGGTAGGCGGCATTGTCCAGGCGGTACGCGTGGTCGCCGGCGTGGGCGGAGAACGCGTGCGCGGTGGTGGCGGCGGCGATCGCATACATCGCGGCCAGGCGGAGGGCGTTCCGGATCGGGTTCATGGCGCCTCCTGGCGGACGGCGAGCAGCCACGCCAGCACGTCGCCCTTCTCCCGGGCGGTGCACTCGCGGCCGAGCACGTCGTTGCAGTTGCGGCGGAACCACTTCTCCGCCTTGTAGGCGCTCGCGAAGCGCTCGGGGTTGGCGGCCGGCGCGAGGGGCGCGATGGCCTTGCCGGTGACGGCGTGCTTGCCGCCGGCCGAGGGGGCAGAGGTGTGGCAGGAGGCGCAGCTCCATTCCTTGCCCTGGACCTTCGTGAAGAAGGCGCGGCCCCGCTCCGCGCTGGCCCCGGCGAAGGCGGGGTTCTCGGCGCGGGCCTCGGCGGCGTAGGCGTCGAGGAGGACCTTGGGCGTTTCGGCCGCGGCGGGAAGCGCCCCGGCGGCGAGGAAGAGCGAGAGAGCGAGGTGGCGCATGGGAGGGGCTCCGGTCAGTGGATGACGGCCGCATCGTGCCCCCGCCGCCTTAACGCTCCATTAAGGTCTCGCGGCGCCGCCACGGGGGGAGCCGCGCCCCGGCTGGAGTATGCTTCCGCCTTCGCCCGAGACCGCGATGCTCGCCGCCATGCAAGCCCGCCCCGCCTCGCCCGCCCCCGCCGCCGGCCCGCGCCCGAAAGTGCTGCTGGTCGAGGACAACGCCCGCCTCGCCGCCTCCATCCGCGACTACCTCGAGAAGCACCAGGTCGAGGTCCACGTCGAGGGCGACGGCCTGGGGGTGGCCGCGCGCATCGAGCGCCTGCGCCCCGACCTCGTGATCCTGGACCTCATGCTCCCCGGCAAGGACGGGCTCGCCATCTGCCGGGAACTGCGCCGCACGGACCGCACCCCGGTGCTCATCCTCACCGCCAAGGGCGAGGACATCGACCAGGTGCTGGGGCTCGAGATGGGCGCCGACGACTACGTGGTGAAGCCCGTGGAGCCGCGCGTGCTGCTGGCGAGGATCGAGGCCATCCTGCGCCGCTCGCGGCCGGCGCAGGGCGCGCCCAGGGAAGCCCGGCTCGCCGCAGGCCGCCTGCAGATCGACGCGGGACGGCGAAGCGCCTCCATCGGGGGCCAGGACCTCGAGCTCACCACCGGGGACTTCGACATCCTCTGGCTGCTGGCGTCGAGGCAGGGAAGCGTGGTCACCCGCGACGAGATCCTGCGCGTGGTGCGCGGCATCGACTACGACGGCCTGGACCGCTCCATCGACGCGCGCATCTGCCGGCTGAGGAGGAAGCTGCACGAGGCCGGCGGCGCCGAGAGCATGATCAAGACGGTCAGGCTGCGCGGGTACCTCTTCGCGGGCGACGCGTAGCCAGGCACCCGGTTCCTGCTGCAAACATGCTTCGTCTCTTTCTTCGCCTCTACCTCTTCCTCATGCTGCCGGCGACGGCGGCGTTCGTGGGGTTCATGTACCTCACCGACCAGGTGATGGCGCAGGTGCACGCCGAGGACCAGAGGAGGAGGGCGGGGCCGGCGTTCGACCGGGCCGAGAGGATCATCTCGGCGCGCGAGGTGCCGGACTGGGAGGGGCGGCTCAGGGAGATCGARAAGACCTTCCGCATCGAGCACCGCATCCTGCCGCTCGCGCAGGTGGCCGACGACTGGTTCATGTCGCCCTCGGAGAAGGAGAGGCTCGCGGCGGGCGAGATCGCCTTCCGCGACCGGCCGGGCGGCGGGCAGGTGTACCTGAGGAAGCTCGCGGGCGGCGACCGGGTCCTGCGCATCGAGTGGGTGGGGCTCTACGAGTACCTCGCGGTGTACTACTCGGTCATCGTGGCGCTGGTGACGCTGGGCCTCGCGCTCATCCTGCTGCGCTGGGTGAAGCCGCTCTACCGCGACCTCGAGAACCTCACCGCCGCGGCGCAGCGCGTGGGCGACGGCGACCTGGGCGCGCGCGCCTCCGTGGGCAGGGCCTCCCTCGTCGAGCCCATCGCCGGGGCCTTCAACGCCATGAGCGAGCGCATCGGGCGCCTGCTGGAATCGCAGCGCGACCTCGAGCAGGGCGTGGCCCACGAGCTGCGCACGCCGCTCGCGCAGCTCAAGTTCGACCTCGAGCTCGCGCGCGAGTCCGCGGACGCGGCCGAGCGCGAGGAGCGCTTCGAGGCCATGGGACGCGACATCGCCGACCTCGAGGAGCTGGTGAACGAGCTGCTGCTGCTCGCGAACCTGCGCCAGGCGCCTCCCTATGCGCCGAAGGAAGTCCCGGCGCGGGTCCTGGTGGACGACGTGATCCGCCGGGCCCGCGACGAGATGCGCGCGAGCGGCCACGAGGTCGCGATCGAGGCGCCGCGGGAGCTTCCCGAGACCCTCACCTGCGACGGCAAGTTCCTCGCCCGGGCGCTCGCCAACGTGCTGAGGAACGCCGTGCGGCACGCGAGCTCCCGGGTGGCGCTCTCCGTCGAGCGCGCGGAAGGGCGCACGGTGGTGCACGTGGACGACGACGG
>PQAI01000215.1 GCA_003105245.1 Betaproteobacteria bacterium
AGCGGCATCACCTGCCCGGGCGCGAACCCGAAGGCGACGAAGACGAGCCCGAGCGTGGGCACGATCATCGAGCCGCCGCCGATGCCCAGCAGCCCCGAGAGGAACCCGACGACCGCCCCCAGGCCCGCGTAGGTGAGCCAGGTGAGCGCGTCACCCGGCATCGCGCGCGAGCAGCTTGCCGATGGCCTTCCACTCCGACGGCGTCACCGGCGTGACCGAGAGGCGGTTGCCGCGGCGCAGGATCACCATGTCGGCGAGCTCGGGCCGCTGCCGCAGCTCGTCGAGGGAAAGAAGGCGGGTCTTCCGCACGAGCTTCACGTCGACCAGCATCCAGCGCGGGTTGGCGCGCGTGGCCTTGGGGTCGAAGTACGGGCTCTTCGGGTCGAACTGGGTCTCGTCGGGATGGGGAGCGCTCGCGACCTCGGCGAGGCCCGCGATGCCGGGCACCTCGCAGCTCGAGTGGTAGAAGAGCACGCCGTCGCCCACGCGCGTGGCGTCGCGCATGTAGTTGCGGGCCTGGTAGTTCCTCACGCCGAACCAGGGCGTGGTCTTCCCCGGCGCGCGGACGAGGTCGTCGATCGAGAACTCGTCGGGCTCCGACTTCATGAGCCAGTAGGACATTGGCGGAATGGGAATGGTGGGGCGATTTCCTGCGGTGTTCGTCCGGGCCGCACGCTCGAACCCACAGGTTCAAGGCGGTTGCCCACCGGGTGCCGTAGGTACATCCGACATGGGACGCGCACAAAAGCACCGCTTTGGCGGGCATCCAGGCTTACAAGATTATCGGCTCGAAGATGTAAGCCCGGACGAACACCGCAGGAAACCGGCACGCCGGTCGAACGGCGCTTCGCGCGCCGCTAGAAGAGCTTGTCCTGGTCGGCGGCGAGCGCCGATTCCAGCGTCTCCTGCATCGCGGCGATTCTACGCCGATAGTCGGGGGCGTCAACGGAGGCCGCGGCCTTGCCGGGCTTGTGCGCGAGGAACTCGTGCGCGATGTTGAGCGCGGCCATGATCGCGATGCGCTCGTTGCCGGTGACCTTCCCGGTGTCGCGCAGTTCCTTCATGCGGCGGTTGAGGTAGTCGACGGAGGCCTGCAGCTGCTTCTCCTCGCCCTCGGGGCAGGCCACGCGGTACTCGCGGCCCAGGATCTGGATGGAGAGCCCCTTGTCGCGGGCCTTCGCGTCTTCGCTCACGCCTCGGTCTCGGGAATCTGCTTGAGCAGCGCCTCGATGCGCGCCTTGGCGGCGGCGAGCTTCTCCGCGAGGCGCGCGTTCTCGTCGGTGCGCGCGGCGAGCTGCTGGCGCAACTCGCGTCCTTCCTCGCGCAGCTGCTTGAGTTGCGCGATCGCCTGCTCGACCTTCGCCTCGAGTGCGGAAAGCTCGGGATCCATCCGCGAAGACTATTGGAAAAGCATATCCGCGTCAATGTGTAAGCGCTTATTTTGAAAGTGATTTCGAATGTAACTTTGGGTCCGCCGAAAGCGCGGGAGTATCATGGCGGCTGCTTTCGGGTGTCCGGGAAGCCGGTGAAAGGCCGGCGCTGCCCCCGCAACGGTAAGCCAGTGCGGACCTCCCACCAGCCACTGCGGCCCTCGCGCCGTGGGAAGGCGGAGGTCAAGTCTGGCGAGCCCGGAGACCGGCCCGTCGGCAACGGAACCGCTTTGGTGTCAGGTTACTTTTCCGGAAAAGTAACCTGACACCAAAGCGGGTTATTGACCCCAGGGCCTGCGGGGACGCTGGCCTGCCCGGACCAAGGAATTTCCATGAAGACCATGCCCCTCGCCGGCCTCGCCGCGGCGGTGGCTTTTGGCGCCCACGCCCAGCAGGCGCCCTCCCTCGTTTCCCCCGCACCCACGCTCGCCTTCCAGTCCCTCGACGCCATGGTGGTCACTGCCACGCGCACGCCGCAGCGCGCCGGCGACGCCCTGCGCGACGTCGAGGTGATCACGCGCGAGGACATCGACCGCGCCGCGCCCGTTTCGCTCGCCGAGCTGCTGCAGCGCCAGGCCCTCGTGGAGTTTCGCGGCACCGGGGGGCCGGGACAGCCCGCCGGCCTCTTCCTGCGCGGCGCCAACGCCGGCCAGACGCTCGTGCTCGTCGACGGGCTGCGCCTTAGCTCGGCCACCGTGGGCACGACCTCCATCGAGAACATCCCGCTCGACCTCGTCGAGCGCATCGAGGTCGTGAAGGGGCCGCTCTCCAGCCTCTACGGCCCGGACGCGATCGGCGGCGTGGTGCAGATCTTCACCCGCGCCTCCGCCACGCCACGCCTCTTCGCGAGCGCGGCCTACGGCACCGATTCCGACGGCCGCCTCGCCACGGGATTCACCGCGATCGAGGGCAAGACCACCGTCTCGTTCTCCGCGGGCGGAAGGACCGTGGACGCGCCGAGCGCCACCAACGAGCGCGCCTTCTGCCACGACCCCGACCGCGACCCCTACGACAACGCCTTCGCGAACCTGAAGGTCGTGGGCCGCCTCGCGCCCCAGGAGACGCTCGCGTTCACCGGCTTCGTGAGCCGCGGGCGCGCCCGCTTCGACGGCTGCCCCGACGCCCAGGGCAACTACGCCAACGACCGCAACGTGCAGACGCTCGCGGCCGCCAACATCGTCTCGGAGATGAACTACGAGACCTGGTGGAAGAGCCGCCTCACGCTGGGCCAGGGCCGCGACGAGCTCCAGATCGAGGGCGGCACGACGGCGCGCTTCGACACGCGCCAGGACCAGGCCTCCTGGGTGCACGAGTTCACCCTGCCCGCGGGCAAGGCGCTCGCCGGCTTCGAGATGCTGCGCCAGAAGGTCGTCTCCGACACCGCGTTCTCCGAGACCAGGCGGGACACGAACTCGGCCTGGGCGGCGCTTTCCGAGTCCTGGGGCTCCTACCGCTTCGAAGGCTCGATCCGCCGCGACGACGACGACCAGTTCGGCGCCCGCGACACCGGTGCGGCGAGCGCGGGCCTCGCCTGGCCGGGGGCGGGACTCTTCACCTTCACCGTCGGCCGCGGCTTCCGCGCGCCGACCTTCTTCGACCTCTACGCGCCGCCCTCCGACTTCTACGTGCCGAACCCGCTGCTTCGCCCCGAGGAGAGCCTGGGGCGCGAGATCGGATGGCGCAGCGAATCGCTTCGCGGCTGGCAGCTTCGCCTCACCGCCTTCGACAACCGCATCGAGGACCTCATCACCTACGTCTATCCCACGATGGAGAACGTGCGGCGCGCGCGCATCCGCGGCCTCGAGGCCTCCGTCGAGGGCCGGGCCTGGGGCGTGAACTGGCGCGGCTCCTACGCCTCGCAGGACCCGAAGGACGAGGAGACGGGATTCCAGCTCCAGGGGCGCGCGAAGCGCTTCGGCCGCCTGCAGGCGTCGTGGGGTTCGGGCGACTGGTCCGTCTCCGGCGGCGTCACCGCCTCGAGCGAGCGCTTCGACTCCGCCAACGAGTCGCCGGCCACGCGCCTGCCGGGCTACGCGATCGCGGACGCCACGGTGCGCTACGCCGTGAGCAAGGGCTGGAGCCTGGAGCTCACGGGCTCGAACCTCTTCGACAAGCGCTACGAGCACGCCGTGGGCTACGACGCCCCGCGGCGGGCCATCCTGCTCAGCCTGCGCTTCGAGGCGACCTGAAGCAGGCCGCCCTCCCCCTCCCCGCGGGCGTTTGCTAATCTGGCGGGCATGGTTCCGGATCCCATCGGCGTCGACTCCCTGCGGCGGGTGCTGGTGGTGAAGCTGCGCCACCACGGCGACGTCCTGCTCTCCTCGCCCGTCTTCCGCGTGCTGGCCGCGCGCGCGCCGCAGGCGGAGATCGACGCGCTGGTCTACGCCGACACGCGCGACATGCTCGCCGGGCACCCCTCGGTCGCGCGCATCCACACCATAGACCGCGAGTGGAAGCGCCAGGGCCTTCTCACGCAGCTGCGGCGCGAGTCGGCGCTGCTGTCCGGGCTGCGGGAGCGGCGCTACCAGCTCATCGTGCACCTCACGGAGCACTGGCGCGGCGCCTGGCTCGCGCAGCTGCTGCGCCCGCGCTGGTCCGTGGCGCCGGCGCGCGACAACGGCTTCTGGAAGGCCGCCTTCTCCCATTGCTACGCGTCGCCGCGCGCGACGCCGCGGCACACCGTCGAATCGAACCTCGACGCGCTGCGGCGCGTGGGGATCTACCCGACGGAGGACGAGAAGCGCCTGGTCATGGTGCCCGGCCCCGAGGCCGAGGCGAAGGTGGACGCCCTACTCGCGCAGCACGGCGTCGCGGCCAAGGGGTTCCTGCACGTGCACCCCACCTCGCGCTGGCTCTTCAAGGCGTGGACGGACGAGCGGAACGCCGAGCTCCTGCAGCGCCTGGCGAAGGACGGCCACCGCCTCGTCCTCACCGGCGCGCCCAACGCGCGCGAGCAGGCAATCGTGAAGCGCATCCTGGAGCGCGCGCAGGCTCCCGTGGTCGACCTATCCGGGCAGCTCACGCTGCGCGAGATGGCGGCGCTGGCCGCCCGCGCCCGCCTCTTCTTCGGCGTCGATTCCGCGCCCATGCACATCGCCGCCGCCATGGGCACGCCCGTGGTGGTCCTCTTCGGGCCCAGCGGCGAGCGGCAGTGGGGACCGTGGCGGGTGGCGCACCGCGTCGTGGAAAGCGGGCACTCCTGCCGGCCGTGCGGCAACGACGGCTGCGGCGGCAGCAAGGTGAGCGAGTGCCTGACGGAGCTGCCCGTGGACCGGGTGCACTCCGCCATCAACGAGCTCCTCGCGCGGCCGTGAGCCCGACCGTGCGCGGGCGCGGAGCAGGAGGCCCCCGCGTGGCCCTGGTGCGAAGCCGCTTCGACGCCTTCGGCGGCGCCGAGCGCTTCGTGCAGTCGGCCATCGCCGCGCTCTCCGCCCAAGGCGCCACCCTCACCCTCGTCACGCGCCGCTGGCCGGACAACGACGGCACGGCGATCATCCTCGACCCGTTCTACCTGGGCAGCCTCTGGCGCGACCGCGGCTTCGCGCGCGCCGTCTGCGCCGAGCTCGCGCGCCGCCACTTCGACCTCGTGCAGTCCCACGAGCGCATCGCCTGCTGCGACGTCTACCGCGCCGGCGACGGCGTGCACGCCGAGTGGCTGGCGCAGCGAAGCCGCGTGCAGTCGGCGTTCGCGCGCTGGGCCACCTCCGTCTCGCCGCACCACGAGTACCTGCTCGCCGCCGAGAGCGAGCTCTTCACCTCGCCGCGGCTCAAGGCGGTCATCTGCAATTCGGAGATGGTGCGCGGGGAGATCGCGCAGCGGTTCGCCACGCCGGCGGACAAGCTGGTGCTCATCCGCAACGCCGTCGACGCGCGCTCGTTCCACCCGGGCCTGCGCGAGGAGTTCGGCGCCGCGGTGCGCCAGCAGGTGGGCATTCCCCGCGACGCGACGGTCTTCGCCTACGTGGGCTCCGGTTTCGAGAGGAAGGGCGTGGCGCCTTTCCTGCAGGCGCTCGCGCGGCGCCGCGAGCCCGCCTGGGCGATCGTCTGCGGCAAGGACAAGCGCGCCCACGCCTACGGGCGGCTCTCCGTGAAGCTGGGCGTGGCGGGGCGCGTGCGCTTCGTGGGCGGCGTCTCCGACGTGCGTCCCTTCCTGGCGGCGGCCGACGCCTTCGTGCTGCCCACGCTCTACGACCCGTTTCCCAACGCCGCGCTGGAGGCCATGGCCACGGGGCTGCCCGTCGTGACCAGCACCAAGTGCGGCGCGGCGGAGGTGGTGCGCGAGGGCGAGAGCGGCTTCGTGCGCGATGCGCTCGACGTCGAGGGGCTGGCCGGATGCCTCGACCGGCTGGACCCCGGCACGGCCCGGCGCATGGGCGAGGCCGCGCGCGAGGCGGTGGCGCCGCTCACCCCCGAGGCCATGGGCCGCGAGTACCTGGCCCTGTACGAGAGGCTGCTGGCCGGCAAACTGGGATAATGGCGGGATGACCGACCCGCAGCCCGACGGCCGCGCCCTCTACGCGCGGCTCCTCAAGCACGTGTGGCCCTACCGGGCCGCGCTCGCCGGGGCCATCGCCGCGATGATCGTGGGCGGGCTCGCGGACGCCGCGCTCGTGAAGCTCACCGGGCCGCTGGTGAACGAGCTCTTCGTGAACCGCAACCGGGATCTCGCGCTCCTCATCCCGCTGGGCGTGGTGGCCGTGTTCCTGGTGAGCGGGCTGGCGAGCTTCACCTCCGGCTACCTCAACCAGTGGGTGAACAACAAGGTCATCCTCGACCTGCGCGCCACGATGTTCGCCAACGTGCTGCGCCTGCCCCCGGCCTTCTTCGACGAGGTGCCCACGGCTCGGCTGGTGGCGCGCTTCACGCACGACGTGGCGCAGATCGCCTCGGCCTCCACGAGCGTGCTCGCCACGCTGGTGCGCGACACGGTGACGATCGCGGCGCTGCTGGCGATCCTGCTGTGGTCGAACTGGAAGCTCACCCTCATCACCTTCGTGGTGATCCCGCCCATCGCGCTCGCGGTGCGCTAYTTCAGCCGGCGGCTGCGMGAGACGAGCCGCGCCAGCCAGAAGGCCATGGGCGGCATCGCGGAGGTRCTCGACGAGTCGATCACCAACCAGCGCGTCGTGCGCGTCTTCGGSGGGCAGGACTACGAGGCCGGGCGCTTCGCGAAGGCCGCACAGCTCATCCGGCGCCACAACATGAAGCAGGCCGCGGCGGCCGCCTCGACGGTGCCGGTGACCCAGTTCCTGGTCGCCTGCGCGGTGGCCGCGATCATCTACTTCGCGGCCGAGCTCGCCTTCACCGGGCAGACGGACGTGGGCCGGTTCGTGGAGTTCATCGCCGCCACCGGCATGCTGCTGCAGCCGCTCAAGCGCCTGACGGGCGTGAACGAGCACCTGCAGCGCGGGCTCGCGGCCTGCGAGAGCGTATTCGGCCTCGTGGACGAGAAGCCCGAGGACGATCGCGGCACCGTGACGCTGGAGCGCGCGCGCGGCGAGATCCGCCTCGAGGGCGTCTCGCTCACCTATCGCAGCGGCACCCAGCCGGCGCTCGACGGCGTCTCGCTCGCCATCCGCCCCGGCGAGACGGTGGCCCTCGTGGGCGCCTCCGGCAGCGGGAAGTCCAGCCTCATCCACCTCCTGCCGCGCTTCTACCACCCCACCGCGGGGCGCATCACGCTCGACGGGCACGCGCTCGAGGACCTCACCCTCGAGAGCCTGCGCCGGCAGATCGCGCTGGTGTCGCAGAACGTGGTGCTCTTCAACGACACGGTCGCGGCCAACATCGCCTACGGCCGCGGCCAGAAGGCCTCGCAGGCCGACATCGAGCGGGCCGCCGAGGCCGCGCACGCCATGGGCTTCATCCGCGAGCTGCCGCAGGGCTTCGCCACCGAGATCGGCGAGAACGGCGCCAAGCTCTCCGGCGGCCAGCGCCAGCGCATCGCCATCGCGCGCGCGATCCTCAAGGACGCTCCCATCCTCCTCCTCGACGAGGCGACTTCCGCCCTGGACACCGAGAGCGAGAGGGCCGTGCAGGCCGCGCTCGAGTCCCTCATGCGGGGGCGCACCACGATCGTGATCGCGCACCGCCTCTCCACCGTCGAGAACGCCGACCGCATCGTCGTGCTCTCCCACGGCCGCATCGTGGAGGAAGGCGCGCACGCGGCGCTCCTGGCCGCCAACGGGGTCTACGCGGGGCTGCACCGCCTGCAGTTCGCGGGGGCCTAGCGCGGTGGCGGACGAGCGGCTTCGCATCCTGCACACGGAGTCCTCGCTCGGCTGGGGCGGCCAGGAGATCCGCGTGCTCACGGAGGCGCGCGGCGTGGCCCGCCGCGGCCACGAGGTGACGCTCGCCGCGCCGAAGGAGTCGCGCATCTTCCAGGCCGCGTCCTCCTACGGGCTGGAGGCCGTCGCGGCCCCCATCGCGCGCAAGTCGATCGCCGGGCTGCATGCGATGGTGAAGCTCCTCAAGGCCCGCCACTTCGACGTCATCAACACCCACAGCTCCACCGACAGCTGGCTCACGGCCGCCTCCGCCTGCCTCATCCACCGCCACCTGCCGATCGTGCGCACGCGCCACATCTCGGCGCCCGTGCCGCGCAACCTGATGACCCGCTGGCTCTACCGCGAGGCGAGCCGGCGCATCGTGACCACCGGCGAGCGCCTTCGCCTGCAGGTGATCGAGGAAACGGGCGTCGATCCCAGCCACGTGGTCTCGATTCCCACCGGCATCGACCTCGAGCGCTTCCGGCCCGGCGACGCGGCCGCGGCCCGCGCCGCCGTGGGGATGCCCGCGGAGGGCGCGCTCATCGGCATCGTGGCCACGCTGCGCAGCTGGAAGGGACACCGTTACCTCCTCGAGGCGTTCGCCGGGATGGCCGACCGCGGCGCGCGCCTGCTCGTGGTGGGCGACGGCCCGCAGCGCGAGCCGCTGGAGGCGCTGGCCCGCGAACTGGGCGTCGCGGAGCGCGTGCGCTTCGCCGGCAACCAGGAGGACGTGACGCCCTGGCTGCAGGCCATGGACCTCTTCTGCCTGCCCTCCTACGCCAACGAGGGCGTGCCGCAGGCGCTCATGCAGGCGATGGCCTGCGGGCTTCCGGTGATCTCCACGCCCGTGGGCAGCATCGCGGAGATCGTCCAGGACGGCGACACCGGCCGGCTCGTGCCGCCGGAGGACGCCGCCGCGCTGCGCGTGGCCATCGAGGCGCTTCTCGCCGACGCGGACGCGCGGGCGCGCCTCGCCACGAGCGCGCGATCGGCCGCGCTGCAGCGCTTCGGCGAGGACCGCATGGTGGAACGCATGATCGACGTCTTCACGGTCGTGGCGCGCTCGGCGCGACACGGCAACGGGGCTTGAGCCGGAAAGGGCGGGAATGGACACCGCGCAGATGACGCAGTACGCCAGGGGCCGGAAGTGCCTGGACGTGGGGTGCGGGCGTGACAAGATCCCGGGCTCCACGGGAATCGACATCGCGGTGGCGAGCGAGGCCGACATCCGCCACGACCTCGGGGTCTTCCCGTACCCGGTCGAGAGCGACGCCTACGACGCCATCTTCTGCCGCAACGTGATCGAGCACGTGCCGAACGTGGTGAAGCTCATGGAGGAGATCCACCGCGCGGGCAGGCCCGGCGCCGAGGTCTTCATCACCACGCCGCACTTCTCGAGCGTCTACTCCTACCAGGACCCCACGCACGTGCGGCACCTGTCCTACGAGTCGCTCGACTACTTCACCACGGACACCCGGCATTCCAACTTCTACACCGACCGGCGCTTCGAGATGGTCGAGCGCGCGGTCGACTTCGGGAAGTCCTTCCCGTTCTCCACGATCGCGAGGGCGCTCTTCGCCCTGTCGCCGCGCCGCTACGAGAAGCACTTCGCCTTCGTATTCCCCGCCAACAGCCTCTACTTCCGCCTGCGGGTGGTGAAGTAGGCCCCGCGATGTCGTCGCGCACGCGCACCTGGCTCGCGATCTACGCGCGCGCGCTGGGGCGCATGGCCCGCGGCGAGGAACCGGCGGCCGATCCGCCGAAGCGCATCCTCCTGCCCCATCACTCGCTCCTTGGCGACACGATCCTGCTCGCGGCCTGCGTGGCGAAGCTGCGCGCGCGTCATCCGCGGGCCGAGATCGTCCACGTAATGCCTCTCGCGTTCGTGCCCCTCTTCGCGGGCCGGCCCTGGGGCGCGGTGCCGGTGGGCTGGAGCGCGCGCGACCCGGAGAGCCTCGCGGCCCTGTGGGACCTGGGCCCCTTCGACCTCGCCGT
>PQAI01000216.1 GCA_003105245.1 Betaproteobacteria bacterium
CCGCGACCGCCTTCTGCAGCGCGGGCCACGAGGTCACGGCGTCGAAGGCCTTCCCGGCGTCGTTGCAGGGTTTGTCGGCGGCGGCCGCGGGAATCATCGTGGCCGCCAGGAGGACTGCCGCGGCGCTAAGCCGCCATGCCCGGTCTCTGGGACGCATCGCCTTGCGAAAGCCTTTCACGGATGGCACGCGCGATGCCGGCGGCGTCGAGGCCGCAGTCGGCCAGCAGTAGCGCCGGGTCGCCGTGTTCGACGAAGTGGTCGGGAAGGCCCAGCTGCAGCACCTGCACCTCGACGCCCTGGGCCGCGAGCGACTCGAGGACCGCGGATCCCGCGCCGCCCTCGAGGACGTTCTCCTCGACCGTGACGACGAGATCGTGCGTGGTGGCGAGCCGCAGGACGAGCGCGTCGTCCAGCGGCTTCACGAAACGCATGTTGGCGACGGTGGCGCCCAGCTCCGCGCCGGCGTCCAGCGCGGGCTTCACCATCGAGCCGAAGGCGAGGATGGCCACGCGTCGGCCCTCGCGGCGGACCTCGCCCTGGCCCACCGGCAGCGCCCTCATCTGCGCGAGGATCTCCGTGCCGGGGCCCGTGCCGCGCGGGTAGCGCACCGCCGAGGGCCCGTCGAGCGTGAAGCCGGTGTAGAGCATCTGCCGGCACTCGTTCTCGTCGGAGGGCGCCATCACCGTCATGTTCGGGATGCAGCGCAGGTACGACAGGTCGAAGGCGCCGTGGTGCGTGGGGCCGTCGGCGCCCACGAGGCCACCACGATCCAGCGCGAAGACCACGGGAAGGTTCTGCAAGGCCACGTCGTGGATGAGCTGGTCGTAGGCGCGCTGCAGGAACGTGGAGTAGATCGCCACCACCGGCTTCACGCCGTCGCAGGCCAGCCCCGCGGCGAAGGTGACGGCGTGCTGCTCGGCGATGCCGACGTCGAAGTAGCGGTCGGGGAACTCCTTCGAGAAGCGCACGAGCCCGGAGCCCTCGCGCATCGCCGGGGTGATGCCGACCAGGCGCCGGTCGAGCTTCGCCATGTCGCAAAGCCAGTCGCCGAAGATCTGGGTGTAGGTCGGGCGCGGCTTCGCGTCGGGCGCGGGCGCGGGCTTCGCGAGCCCGACGCTGGGATCGAACCGGCCGGGGCCGTGGTAGGCGATGGGGTCGTCCTCGGCGTAGGCGTAGCCCTGGCCCTTCTTCGTCACCACGTGCAGGAACTGCGGGCCCTCGAGGCGCTTCACGTTGTTGAGCGTGTCGACGAGCACCTCGAGGTTGTGGCCGTCGATGGGGCCCGTGTAGTTCAGGCCGAACTCCTCGAAGAGCGTGGAAGGCGTGAGCATGCCCTTGGCGTGGCCCTCGAAGCGCTTGGCGAGCTCCTTCATGGGGGGCGACACCGACAGGATCTTGTCGGCCGTCTTCTTGGTGGCGGCGTAGAAGCGCCCGGACATGAGGCGGGCGAGGTAGTTGTTGAGGGCGCCCACGTTCTCCGAGATCGACATGTCGTTGTCGTTCAGGATCACGATCACGTTGGCGCCGGACTGCTTCACGTTGTTCAGGGCCTCGAAGGCCATGCCGCCGGTCATGGCGCCGTCGCCGATCACGGCGATCGCGCGGCCGGGCTTGCCGAGCTGGCGCAGCGCCACCGCCATCCCCAGCGCCGCCGAGATGGAGGTCGAGGAGTGGGCGGTGCCGAAGGCGTCGTAGGGGGATTCCTCGCGCCGCGGGAAGCCGGCGATGCCGCCCTTCTGGCGCAGGCGCGCCATGCCCGCGCGCCGCCCGGTGAGGATCTTGTGGCCGTAGGTCTGGTGGCCGACGTCCCAGATCAGGCGGTCCTCGGGGGTCGCGAAGACGTAGTGCAGGGCGATGGTGAGCTCCACCGTGCCCAGGTTCGACGACAGGTGCCCCCCGGTCTTCGAGACCGATTCGACGATGAACCGGCGCAGCTCCTCGGCCAGCTCGGGAAGCTGCTTGCGGTCCAGCCGCCGCAGGTCCGCCGGGTCGTTGAGGGTCTCGAGAAGTGGGTAAGCGCTCATTGTCGGAAATCGGCCTGTGGGCCGCAGAGGGGCATTTTGCCGCATCTGGCCSYKCYYCGTATGMGCRGCCTCAAACCCTTCCTAATCAGATTACTTTCCGGTTCCTCGGAAAGTAATCTGATTAGGAATCTASCGGTCGCGSYKGACGATGAAGTCSGCSAGCTGGCGCAGGCGGTCGGCGCGGGCGTCGAAGGAGGAMAGGGCCCCCTGGGCATCGGCCAGGAGGTCGGTGGCGAACTTCTTCGCGTCCGGCAACCCCAGCAGGCTCGTGTAGGTGGGCTTGCCCGCCTCCCGGTCCTTGCCCGGGGTCTTGCCGAGGGTGGCGGAGTCGGCCTCCTCGTCGAGGATGTCGTCGACCACCTGGAAGGCGAGGCCCACGCACTTGGCGTAGCGGTCGAGGCTCGCCATGGCGGTGGCGTCCAGCGGCCGGCCGCAGCGCGCYCCCAGCAGGACSGAGGCSCGGATGAGGGCGCCKGTCTTGTGGATGTGCATGTTCTCGAGCTCGGGGAGMGTGAGGCTGCGCCCCACGGCGTCCAGGTCGATGGCCTGGCCGCCCGCCATGCCGCGCGAGCCGCAGGCCACGGCGAAGAGCTGGATCATCTGCAGCTGCACCCGGGGATCGTCGGCGAGCCGGTTCTCCGCGAGGAGCTGGAAGGCGAGGCTCTGCATGGCGTCGCCSGCCARYAGCGCCGTGGCCTCGTCGAACTCCACGTGGCAGGTGGGCTTGCCGCGGCGCAGGACGTCGTCGTCCATGCACGGCATGTCGTCGTGCACGAGCGAGTAGGCATGGATCAGCTCGATGGCCGCCGAGGCGATCTCCAGCCGCGGCGCCTCGGCCTGCGACACCTCGCCCGCGGCGAAGACGAGCATGGGGCGCACGCGCTTGCCGCCGCCGAGCGTCGCGTAGCGCATGGCGTCGTGCAGGCGGGAGGGGGAGATCCGGGAGGAGGGCAGGAGGCCGTCGAGCACGGTCTCCATGCGTCCGGCCACCTCGCGCGACCAGGCCGGGAAGTCGGTGGCGCTCACGATTCGGCGGCGGGCAGGTCCTTGAGGACTTCGCCCTCCAGGACGCTGATGCGCGCCTGGGCGGCGGAAAGCTTGCCCTCGCAGTGGCGCAGCAGCTCGGCCCCGCGCTGGTAGGCGGCCAGCGACTCCTCCAGGGGGAGCTTGCCGTCCTCCATGCGGGCGACGAGGGTTTCGAGCTCCTCGAGGGCCTTCTCGAAGGGCAGGTCGGCGACAGGGGAGGCGGGCTTGGGCATGAATGCAAACACTAGCAAAATTGCTGCGCGGCGTCATTTTCGCCCCCCCGCCGCGCCTGCCCGGGACCCCCGGGGGCGTGGGTTGATTCTCCTCAACTATCAGGACCTTAGCCCTTGCCCGCCGAGGGAACTTTGGGCAGAATTCCCTATCGAAATTGCGTTGTCTGTCTCGGGACGGAGCTGCAGAGTTAAAAGCTAGCTGACTCGATTAGCCCGGTATTGCTTTCGTCGTCTTCGGAACATTCGGAGGTACGGATCATGTCGGACTTGGCGAGCCAACTGGCGCTCACCCGGACGCCCACCCATCTGCCGCTTTCGTGGTATTTCGACCCGAAGGTGGCCGAGGTCGAGCAGAAGCTCCTCTTCGACCGCGGCCCCGGCTACGTCGGGCACGCCGCCATGGCGCCCGAGCCGGGCAGCTACCGCGTGCTGGACTGGCGCGAGCACGGCGCCGGCTGGGTGCTCGTCAACAACGACGGGCGCCACGACCTCGTCTCCAACGTCTGCCGCCACCGCCAGGCGGTGATGCTCAAGGGCGCCGGGCAGCTTCCCGGCGGCACGATCACCTGCCCCATCCACCGCTGGTCCTACGACAGCGAAGGCAAGCACCTGGGCGCGCCGCACTTCCCCGACCACCCCTGCCTGGACCTGCCCCGCAAGCCCCTGCAGCAGTGGCACGGCATGCTCTTCGACGGCCCGCGCGACATCGCGAAGGACCTCGCCGGCATGGGCGCGGCCAAGGACCTCGACTTCGAGGGCTACCTCCTCGACAAGGTCGACGTGGTCGACTACGACTTCAACTGGAAGACCTTCATCGAGGTCTACCTCGAGGACTACCACGTCGCGCCCTACCACCCGGGCCTGGGGCACTTCGTGACCTGCGACGACCTCAAGTGGGAGTACGGCGACTGGTGGAGCGTGCAGACCGTGGGCATCGCCAACAAGCTGGCCCAGCCCGGCAGCGCCGTCTACGCGAAGTGGCACGAGCAGGTCCTCAAGTACGGCAGCGGCTCGCCGCCGCCGCACGGCGCGATCTGGCTCACCTACTACCCGAACGTCATGGTCGAGTGGTATCCGCACACGCTCGTGATCTCCACGCTCTACCCGCGCGGGCCGGAGAAGTGCCGCAACGTGGTGGAGTTCTACTATCCCGAGGAGATCTTCCACTTCGAGCGCGAGTTCGTGGAGGCCGAGCAGAAGGCCTACACCGAGACCGCGATCGAGGACGAGGACATCTGCGACCGCATGACGGAAGGCCGGCGCATCCTCTGGAAGGAAGGCCGCGAGGAGCACGGGCCGTACCAGTCGCCCTACGAGGACGGCATGGTCCACTTCCACGAGTTCATGCGCCGCGAGCTGCTGCAGCACCTCTAGCGCGCCAGCCKGCGCAGGTGGAGCACGACCTGCCAGATCTGCTCGTCCGTGAGCTTGCGGTGCGGCGGCATCGAGGTCTCGGGCGAGCCGAAGCGCACGATCCAGAAGAGCTGCCCGTCGGGAACCCCCTTGATGGTCTGCGCGCAGGTGAAGTTGCGCGGCGGCGGGTCGAACTGCCCGGCCATCGCGCCCTTGCCGTCGCCCCTGGCCCCGTGGCACGAGGCGCAGCTGATCCGGCGCGGCTCGCCGCGGTAAATCGCCTCACCCGCCGCGAGGTTGGCCTCGGTCGCCGGCAGCGGATTGGCGCGCTGGTAGTGCTCGTCGGGGGCCTTSCCGGTGAAGCGCGGCTGCGGGCAGTCCCCGGGTCCTGCGGCAAGCGTCGATCCCGCGCCCGCGAACAGGGCGAGCGCGAGCACGGCGGTCGATCGTCGAACGAAGATGTCGGCCATGGGGGATTCTCTCCCCCCGATTCTACCGGTCGAACTCGTGCACCACCGCCCAGAGCGTGGCGTAGGTGAGCGCCGGCCAACCCTCGTGCAGCGCCTCGTAGTCCTCCGGGCGCACGGGCTCGCGCTCCTTGCCCTTGCGGATCTCCCACCAGCGGTTCTGGATCGCCTCGCGCACGGCCGGGGCGGGCATGGCCGGGCGGCGCAGCTTCTCGTGCGTGCCCGAGAAGAGCCGGCGCTTGAGAGTGACGTCCGTCGAGGAGATGCGGAAGAGCTTCGAGAGCATCGCCGAGGTGGCCCCGTGCCGGATGAAGTGCTCGATCTGCTGCGAGCGCTTGCCGATGTAGCCCGCCTGGCGCAGCCCGTGCTCGAAGGAGCCGGCGTCGATGTGGACGGCCACCCTCGGCTCGGGCATCTCCGACAGGCGGACGAGGTCGTCGGTGCTGAGGGAACGCAGCTCCGCGTACTGCGCCTCGGTGAGGCCCGGCGGCGCCGGGCGGCTCTCCTCGACGCTGCGCTGCAGCTCGCGCACGAGGTGCGTGAGGAACAGCAGCCGCAGCTGCTGGTCGCGGATCTCGATCATGGCCCCCTCCCCTTCTCGATGACGCTGCCGCCGCGGCGGGCCCGCGGGTGTGGTCGAG
>PQAI01000217.1 GCA_003105245.1 Betaproteobacteria bacterium
ACCGGGTAGAGCCGGGTGCCGGAGCCCCCGGCCAGGATGATCCCCTTCCTCATCGCGGCGCCCTCTTCTCGTAGTTCCTCTCGATCCAGCGACGGTATTCCCCGCTCCTCACCTGCGCCACCCAGCCGGCGTTGGCGAGGTACCAGCGCAGCGTGCGCGCGAGCCCGCTCTCGAAGCTCTCGCGCGGCGACCAGCCGAGCTCGGCGCGGATCTTGCGCGCGTCGATCGCGTAGCGGCGGTCGTGGCCCGGGCGGTCGGCGACGAAGGCGACGAGGTCCCGATAACCGCCGTCCCGGGGCCGCAGCTCCTGCAGCGCGTCGCAGAGGGCGTGCACGACCTCCAGGTTTCGCTTCTCGGCGTTGCCGCCCACGTTGTAGACCTCGCCCGGCCTGCCGCGCGCGAGCACGGTCCGGATGGCCTCGCAATGGTCGCCCACGAAGAGCCAGTCGCGCACCTGCCCGCCGTCGCCGTACACGGGCAGGGGCTTGCCCTCCAGCGCGTTTGCGATCATGAGCGGGATGAGCTTCTCGGGGAACTGGAAGGGGCCGTAGTTGTTGGAGCAGTTCGTGGTGAGAACCGGCAGGCCGTAGGTGTGGTGCCAGGCGCGCACGAGGTGGTCGCTCGCCGCCTTGGAGGCCGAGTAGGGGCTGTTGGGCGCGTACGCGGTCGAYTCSGARAAGGCGGGGTCSSTCTCGGCSAGCGTGCCGTAGACCTCGTCGGTGGACACGTGCAGGAAGCGGAAGGCCTCGCGCTCTCCCGGTGGCAGCGACTGCCAGTGGCCGCGGGCCGCCTCCAGCAGKCGGAAGGTGCCCACCACGTTGGTCTGGATGAAGTCGCCGGGGCCGTGGATCGAGCGGTCGACGTGGCTCTCGGCGGCGAAGTGCACGACGGCGCGCGGGCGGTGCCTCGCGAGCAGCGCCTCGACGGCGGCCTGGTCGGCGATGTCGCCCTGCACGAAATGGTGGCGCGGGTCGGAGGAGACCGCGGCGAGGTTGGCGAGGTTGCCGGCGTAGGTGAGCTTGTCGAGGTTCACCACGGGCTCGCCCCCCGCCGAGAGCCAGTCCAGCACGAAGTTGGCGCCGATGAAGCCCGCGCCGCCGGTCACGAGGATGGTCATCGCCCCGCCTTCTGAAGCTCGATGAGCTTGAGGTACTTGTGGAAGGTGTTGTTGCAGCCGATCACCACGTGCGCGAAGCCGGGGCCGCCGTCGAGGAAGCCCAGCTTGAGGACGTAGAACTTGAGGAACCGGACGAGCGGATTGACGAGGAGCTTCGCGTAGCCCGCGCGCACGCCCTGGCGGTAGAGCGCCTCGGCGTGCAGCGTCGTGTACCGGTTCTGCTTGGCCATGTAGGTGGCCACGTCCTCGGCGGAGTCGTGGAGCAGGTCGCCGTCGAGACGGCCGACCTCGGTGGTCGTGAGCACCGCCTCGTGCACCTCGTCGTTGGACCAGCTCGCGTGGGCGCGGTGGAACATGCGCAGGCTCCAGTCCGGGTAGCCTTCGCCGTGCGAGAGCCAGGCCCCGAGGAAGCGGTTGCGGCGCGCCATCCGCCAGGCCTTGAAGCGCCCGCCGGCGAGCGCCTCGCGGATCGACTGCGCGAGGCGCGGCGTCACCCGTTCGTCCACGTCCAGGCACAGCACCCAGTCGTGGCGCGCCTGGGAGACGGCGAACTGCTTCTGGCGGCCGAAGCCGAGCCACTCCTTGCGGATCACCCGCGCGCCGGACGCCTCCGCGAGCCGCACGGTGCCGTCGGTGCTCCCGGAATCGACGACCAGCACCTCGTCGGCGAAGCCCACGCTCGAAAGGAGCTCTCCGAGCTGCGACTCGGCATTGAGGGCGATCACGGCGACGGTGAGGGGAAGCTTCTCGGGATTGGCGGCCACGGGGAGGCTGGGGCGGGGCGTGAGGCGGGCATTTTACCGCTTAGAATGCGCCATGCCCGCGCCGCGCGCCCTGTTCGTGAAGCTCTCGTCGCTCGGCGACGTGATCCACCACTTCCCGGCGGTCTCCGACCTGCGCGCGCGCCGGCCCGAGATCGTGATCGACTGGGCCGTCGAGGAGGCCTACGCCCCCCTCGTGCGGCTGCACCCCGCGGTCGCGGCGGCGATCCCGGTGGCGCTGCGGCGCCTGAAGAAGGGGCTCATCTCGCCCTCGGCGTGGGGGGCGCTCGCCGGGGCGCGCCGCGCGCTGCGCGCGCAGCGCTACGACTGGATCGTCGACACCCAGGGGCTCCTGAAGAGCGTCGCGGTGGCGTGCCTGGCCCGCGGGCCCGTCTTCGGCTACGACCGCCGCAGCATCCGCGAGCGCTCTGCGGCGCGCTTCTACGACCAGGCGCTCGCGGTCCCCCGCAACCTGCACGCGGTCGAGCGCAACCGCCGCCTCGTGGGAGCCGTGTTCGGCTACGAGCCCGAGGGGCCGCCCGACTACGGCCTGCGCGCGCCGGCCAGCGCGCCCGACTGGGCACCGGCGGGAAGATACGTGGTCGCATTGCACGCCTCGAGCCGCCGCGACAAGCGCTGGCCGGCCGGGCACTGGGCCGCGCTCGCCGCGCGGCTGGCGTCCGAAGGGCTCGCCGTCGTCTATCCGGGAGGCTCCCCTGCCGAGCGAGCCGACGCCGGCAAGCTCGCCGCCGCCTCGCCGGGCTCCCTGGCCGCGCCCGAGATGTCGCTGCCGGAAGCCGCGGCGCTGCTCGCGAATGCGAGCGCCGTCGTCGGCGTCGACACGGGCCTCACCCACCTCGCCGTCGCGCTCGGCGCGCCCACCGTGGGGCTTTACGTGGCCACCCATCCCGGGCTGACCGGCCTGCACGGGGCGCGCGACGCGGTGAATCTCGGCGGGCCGGGAAAGCCCCCACCGGTCGACGAGGTCGTGCGCGTCCTCCTGGGGCCTTCCGCCGGCGCGTGATGGC
The DNA here is from genome assembly GCA_003105245.1 of Betaproteobacteria bacterium. Lineage (GTDB taxonomy): Bacteria > Pseudomonadota > Gammaproteobacteria > Burkholderiales > Usitatibacteraceae > FEB-7. The sequence continues at coordinate 2,907 of PQAI01000217.1, forward strand.
CCGCCTCGCCTACAACGTCCTGCTCTGGCTCGCCTTGCCCCTGGTGCTCGTGCGCCTCGCCTGGCGCGCCCGCCGCCAGCCGGGCTACCTGGAGCACCTGGCCGAGCGCTTCGGCGCGGCACCGGGACCCCGCGCCTCCCCCGTGTTCTGGATCCACGCCGTCTCGGTCGGCGAAACCCGCGCCGCCGCCCCCCTCGTCGCGCGCCTGCGCGAGAGCCACCCCGGCGCCGCGATCCTGCTCACGCACATGACGCCCACCGGCCGCGCCACGGGTCGCGAGCTCTTCGGTGACGCCGTGACCCAGTCGTGGCTTCCGTGGGACCACGGCCCGTTCGTGCGCCGCTTCCTCGAGCGGGCGCGCCCCGACTTCGGCGTGCTCCTCGAGACCGAGATCTGGCCCAACCTGCTGGCCGCATGCCACGCGCGCGGCATCCCCGTCTTCCTGGTGAATGCGCGCCTGTCGGCGCGCTCGGCCGCGGGCTACGCCCGCCTGCCCTCCCTCGCGCGCGAGGCCCTCGGCCACCTGGCCGGGGTGGCCGCGCAGACCGCCGACGACGCGGGCCGGCTCGAGGCGCTGGGCGCGCGCGACGTCGCGGTGACCGGCAACATCAAGTTCGACCTCGCGGTGCCCGCGGACATCCCGGACCGCGGCGAGGCGCTGCGCGCGCTGTTCGGCTGCGACCGCCGCGTCTGGGTGGTCGGCAGCACGCGCGAAGGCGAGGAGGAGCTGGTCGTGCAGGCGGTCGAGGCCGCGGGCCTGCCGGCCGACGTCCTCGTGGTGATCGTGCCGCGCCATCCGCAGCGCTTCGACCAGGTGGCCGCGCTCCTGTCCGCCCATGGCGGCCCGGCGGCGCGAAGGAGCCAGGGGCAGCCCGTCCCCGCCGCGGCGCGCTACGCGCTGGGCGACTCGATGGGCGAGATGCTCGCCTACTACGCTGCGGCCGACGTGGTCTTCGTGGGCGGCAGCCTCAAGCCCTACGGCGGGCAGAACCTCATCGAGCCCTGCGCCGTGGGCCGCCCGGTGATCTTCGGGCCGCACACCTTCAACTTCGAGAGCGCGGCCGAAGCCGCCATCGCCGAGGGCGCGGGGCTGCGCGCCCGCGACGCGGCCCATGCCGTGTCGCTGGCCGCGGACCTGCTGGAGGATGCCGGGCGGCGTTCGCGGATGGGCCTCAAGGCCGCCGGTTTCGCGCGCGCCAACCGCGGCGCCATGGAGCGCCTGGCGGCCTGGCTCGACCCGCGGCTGGGCGCTAGCCGCGGGAGAGCGAGCGGTTGACCTGCTCGAGGTCGCCTTCCGTGAGCGTGCCGGTGGCGGCCTTCAGCCTGAGGGTGTTGAGCAGGTAGGCATAGCGCGCCTGCTGCAGGTCGCGCCTTCCCTGGAAGACCTGCTGCTGCGCGTTGAGCACGTCCACGCTCGTGCGCACGCCCACGTCGCGGCCGAGGATGGAGGACTCGAGCTGGCTCTGCGTGGAGGCGAGCGCCTGCTCGAGCGCGCGCACGAGCGCGATGCCGTTGGTCACGGCGAGGAAGTTCTGGCGGACGGCCTGCGCCACCGTGCGCTGCGTGTTCTCGAGGTCCTGCTGCGTGCGGTCGCGCAGCGCGATCGCCTCGCGCACGCGCGACTGCGTGCCGCCGCCGGCGAAGATGGGCACCGACAGCACCACGCCGACCTGCGCGTTCTTGGAGGTGACGCTGGCCCCGGTGAAGGCCTCCCCGAGGCTGCTCGCCGGCGTCTTGTTGTAGTTGTAGACGGCGTTCAGGTCCAGGGTCGGGTAGTGTCCCGATTTCGCGCGGTCGATCTCCTGCGAGGCGATCTCGTAGGCGGCCTTCGCGACCGCGACCGCGAGGCTCGAGTCGTTGGCCGCCGTGACCCATTCCTCGATGTTGTCCGGCTTCGGGCGCTGCAGGTCGAGCTTCTCGCCGAGGGGCTTGAGCCCTTCCGGGACCTTCCCGATGAGCTGCTGCAGGGCGCGCTTCTTCACCTCGAGGTCGTTGGCGTCGAGCACTTCCTTGGCGACCGCCTGGTCGTAGCGGGCCTGGGCCTCGAGGGTGTCCACGATCGTGGCCGTTCCCACCTCGAAGTTGCGCTTGGCCTGGGCGAGCTGCTCGGAGATAGCCCGCTTCTGGGCGTCCGACAGGGCGACGTTGTCCTGCGCGAGGAGCACGTCGAAATAGGCCTGCGCCACGCGCACGATGAGGTCCTGGCCCGAGGTGGCGAGGGTGGCCTCGGCCTGCAGCATCACCTTCTCGGCCTGGGAGATGGCGATCCAGTTGCCCAGCCGGAAGATGGGCTGCGAGAGCGAGACGGAGTAGCCGCGCGTGGAGTAGTCGAGGTCGTCGGTCCCGTCGCGCTCGTTGTAGTTGCGGTAGGCGTTGGCGGAGCCGGAAACGAAGGGGAGGTAGCCGGCGCGCGCCTGCGGGAGCTTCTCGACGTTTGCCTGGTACTGGGCCCGGGCCGCCTGGTAGACGGGGTCGCTCGCGAGGGCGTCGCGGTAGATGCCCATGAGGTCGGCGGCCTGCACGGAGAGCGCGAGGCCCGAGGCGGCGAGGAGTGCAACGAGGCGTTTGAGGTTCATTGGGGCTTTCCGTTCGTCGTTCGGTTGGGGTTTGACGCGGCGGGACGGGGTTGCGGATTCCGGCGCGCCCGTTCAGTAGACCGGCACGCCGGGATCGACGGTCTTCGCCCAGGCGTCGATGCCGCCGCTCAGGTTCACCACGTCGGCGAAGCCGCAGTGCTCGAGGTAGGCGGCCGCCCGCAGGCTCCTCACGCCGTGGTGGCAGATCACCACCGTCGGCAGCGCGGGATCGAGCTCGCCCAGGCGCCCGGGCAGCTGCGCCAGCGGGATGAGGCGCGAGCCGTCGATCCGGCAGCGCTCGAATTCCCAGGGCTCGCGCACGTCGAGGAGCGTCACCGGGCCGGGCTGCGCCGCGAGCCAGCCCTTGAGCTCGACCGCCTGGAAGTGGCGCATCAGAATCGGAAGCGCGCCGGCGACTGCGCGTTCGCGAGCGGCTTGAGGAGCGTTTCGAAGACCTCCGTCTGGCGCAGCGACCCGCCCTGGCCGCGCTCGACCACGACCGCCTTCATCACCGGCGCGTCGCCGACCACCGCGAACAGGCGCCCGCCCGGCTTGAGCCGCTCGAGGAAGGCTTCCGGCAGCTGCGGCGTGGAGCCGGTGAGCACGATCACGTCCCAGGAGGCTTCGCCCAGCGGGGCGCGGGCGCTGTCGCCCAGGAGGAGCGTCACGTTGCCGATCCCCGCGCGGGCGAGGCTCTCGCGCCCTCCCGCCTGCAGGTCCTCGTGGATCTCCGCGCTCGTCACGTGCTTCGCGCGCCGCGCGAGCAACGCCGTGAGGTAGCCCGATCCAGTTCCGACCTCGTACACGCTCTCCTCGCGGCCCACGCCCAGCTCCTGGAGGATCCTCGCCTCCACCTTGGGCTGCATCATCGCTTCGCCGTGGCCGATCGGAATCTCCATGTCGGCGAAGGCCAGGGACCGGTGCGCCGGGGGGACGAAATTCTCGCGCTTCACCTCGAAGAGCAGGCCCAGGACGTCGGGGTCCAGGACTTCCCATGGCCGGATCTGCTGTTCGACCATGTTGAACCGGGCTTGCTCGAAGTTCATGGTATCGGAGGTCGGGGGGAAGTAAAAACTCGAATTGTATCAAAGCGAAACAGGGGATCGCGCCGCCTGCCATTTGCGCCGGCCGCCCCCTTCCGGTAGCTTGTGCAGTTCGAACGCAGGGGTCCGGGCCGCCAGCCCGGTGAGAGAGTCCCTTTGAACCTGACCCGGGTCATGCCGGCGTAGGGAGCGTAGGCCCCGGCCGCCCGCTTCCATCGCCGCCCCCGATGGAGCGAGAGCCAAATGAACGCCCACCCGAAATTCATCGCCGCCTCGGCCCAGGTCGACGAGGCGGCCGTCCAGCCCCTTCCGCGCTCGCGCAAGGTGTACGTCGAGGGCTCGCGCCCCGACATCCGCGTGCCGATGCGCGAGATCTCGCAGTCGGACACGCCGGCCTCCTTCGGGGCGGAGAAGAACCCGCCCGTCCTCGTCTACGACACGAGCGGCCCGTACACCGACCCCGCCGCGCGCATCGACATCCGCTCGGGGCTCCCGGCGCTGCGCGCGCGCTGGATCGAGGAGCGCAGCGACACCGAGCTCCTCGACGGCCCTTCCTCCCGGTACGGCCGCGAGCGGCTTGCCGATCCGCGGCTCGCCGAGCTGCGCTTCGACCTCAAGCGCGCGCCGCGGCGCGCGAAGGCCGGCGCGAAGGTCACGCAGATGCACTACGCGCGGCGTGGCATCGTGACGCCGGAGATGGAGTTCGTGGCCATCCGCGAGAACGGTCGCCGCCGCGAATACCTGGAGGGGCTGCGGGCCGCGGGACCGGCGGGGGCGCGCATGGCCGAGCTCCTGGGACGCCAGCACCCCGGCCAGTCCTTCGGCGCCGCGATCCCGCGCGAGGTCACGCCGGAGTTCGTGCGCGACGAGGTGGCGCGCGGCCGCGCCATCATCCCGGCCAACGTGAACCACCCCGAGATCGAGCCGATGGCCATCGGCCGCAATTTCCTGGTGAAGGTGAACGCCAACATCGGCAACTCGGCGCTGGGCTCCTCGATCGCCGAGGAGGTCGACAAGATGACCTGGGCCATCCGCTGGGGCGGGGACACGGTCATGGACCTGTCSACCGGCAAGCACATCCACGAGACGCGCGAGTGGATCGTGAGGAACTCCCCSGTGCCCATCGGCACGGTGCCCATCTACCAGGCCCTCGAGAAGGTCGACGGCCGCGCCGAGGAGCTCACCTGGGAGATCTTCCGCGACACGCTGGTCGAGCAGGCCGAGCAGGGCGTGGACTACTTCACGATCCACGCCGGCGTGCGCCTGGCCTACATCCCGCTCACGGCCGGCCGCATGACCGGCATCGTCTCGCGCGGCGGCTCGATCATGGCCAAGTGGTGCCTCGCCCACCACAAGGAGAGCTTCCTCTACGAGCACTTCGAGGAGATCTGCGAGATCATGGCCGCCTACGACGTCTCCTTCTCGCTGGGTGACGGCCTGCGTCCCGGCTCGATCTACGACGCCAACGACGAGGCGCAGTTCGCGGAGCTGAGGACGCTGGGCGAGCTCACGCAGCTCGCCTGGAGGCAGGACTGCCAGGTGATGATCGAGGGCCCGGGCCACGTGCCCATGCAGCTCATCAAGGAGAACATGGACCTCGAGCTGGAGCACTGCCACGAGGCGCCGTTCTACACGCTCGGGCCCCTCACGACCGACATCGCGCCCGGCTACGACCACATCACCAGCGGCATCGGGGCGGCGCAGATCGGCTGGTACGGCACGGCGATGCTCTGCTACGTCACGCCCAAGGAGCACCTGGGGCTCCCGGACAAGGACGACGTGAAGGAGGGCATCGTCACCTACAAGATCGCCGCGCACGCCGCCGACCTCGCCAAGGGGCACCCCGGGGCCCAGGTCCGCGACAACGCGCTGTCGAAGGCCCGTTTCGAGTTCCGCTGGGAGGACCAGTTCAACCTCGGCCTGGACCCGGACAAGGCGAAGCAGTTCCACGACGAGACGCTGCCCCAGGAGGGCGCCAAGCTCGCGCACTTCTGCTCGATGTGCGGGCCGCACTTCTGCTCGATGAGGATCACCCAGGACGTGCGCGACTTCGCCGCGAGGCACGGCGTGAGCGAGGGCGAGGCGCTCGCGAAGGGCATGGAGGCCAAGGCGGTGGAGTTCGTGCGCAAGGGCGGGGAGCTCTACTCGAAGGCGTGATCCGGCGGGGCCGGGGGCCCTTCGCGATGCTAGACTCGCGGCGATGGAAATCGCCCCGCTCGTGAACTCGCTCGTCCTGGGCGTGGTGGAAGGCCTCACGGAGTTCCTCCCCGTCTCCTCCACCGGCCACCTCATCATCGTCTCCGACCTGCTGGGCGTGAACGACGAGAAGGGCAAGGTCTTCGACATCGTCATCCAGCTGGGAGCCATCCTCGCGGTGTGCTGGGAGTACCGGGCGCGCTTCGCGCGCGCCTTCTCGGGCATCGGCTCCGATCCCCTGCAGCAGCGCTTCGCGGCCAACCTCCTCGTGGCCTTCCTGCCCGCCGCGCTCGTGGGACTCGCGTTCCAGCGCGAGATCAAGGCCTACCTCTTCAATCCCGTGGCGGTCGCCGCCGCCCTCGTCGTGGGCGCCCTGGTGATCTTCGTGGTCGAGCGCTGGTACGCGCGCCACGGGGCGCCGCGCATCGTGGCGGTCGACGAGATGCGCTGGAGGGACGCGCTCCTCGTCGGGCTCGCGCAGTGCTTCTCGCTCGTCCCCGGCACTTCGCGCTCCGGCGCCACGATCATCGGGGGAATGCTGTCGGGGCTCTCGCGGCAGGCCGCCACGGAGTTCTCGTTCTTCCTGGCGGTGCCGATCATGTTCGCGGCCAGCGGCTACCAGCTGGTCAAGTACCGCCACCTCTTCGCGGCTTCCGACCTGGGCCCGTTCGCGGTGGGGTTCGCCGTGAGCTTCGTGGCGGCGCTCCTCGCCGTGCGCGGGCTCATCCGCTACGTCGCCCACCACGACTTCCGCGTGTTCGCGTGGTACCGCATCGCGCTGGGCGCGGCGGTGCTCGCCTACTTCAGCTAGGGACGCGCCTCAGACGGCGACGGGCTCGCGCGCGTAGCGCGCGATCAGGGCGAGGAGCTGGTCTTCCTGGTAGGGCTTGCCCATGTACTCGTTCACGCCCAGCTCGACCGCCCGGTTGCGGTGCTTCTCGGCCGTGCGCGAGGTGATCATGATGATCGGGATCGATTTCGTCGCCTCGTCGGCGCGCACGTTGCGCGCGAACTCGAAGCCGTCCATGCGGGGCATCTCGACGTCCAGCAGGATCACCGACGGGCGCAAGTCCTGCAGCTGCTGCAGGGCGTCGACGCCGTCCTTCGCCGTCACGAACTCGTAGCCCTCGCGCGCGAGCATCCGCCCGGTGATCTTGCGCACCGTGAGCGAGTCGTCCACGACCATCACCAGCGGGACGGCGGCCTTCGGCGCGGGGGCAGGCGCCGGCGCCTGCGGCGCGGCGGCGGCCGCGGTGACCGTGACGGCCTCGGCGCCCTCGCGGTGCACGAGGTTCACGGGGTTGAGGATGAGCACCACCTGGCCGTTGCCCAGCACCGTGGCGCCGGCGATGCCCGCCAGCCGGGCGAGCTGCGGGCCGATGGTCTTCACCACGATTTCGCGGTTGCCGATGATCTCGTCGACCCGGATCGCCGCGCGCTGCACGCCGCTCCTGAGCAGGAGCACCGGGATCTGCCGGGCCGGCACCGGCGAGTCGGRCTCGCCGAGCAGCGTGAGGAGCGGGCGCAACGGGTAGCGGTTGTCCTTCCAGGTCACCTCGCCGCGGGCGGCGATCTCCGCGTAGGCCGCGGCCTTGTACTCCTGYACCTGGTCGATCATCACCGAGGGCACGGCGTAGAGCTTGTCTCCGGCACGCAGCATGACGGCCTGCGTCACCGCCAGCGTGAGGGGAAGGGTGATGGTGAAGGTCGTGCCGCGGCCCTGCGTGAACGCGAGCTCGACGCGGCCGCCCAGCGAGGTGATCTCGTTCTTCACCACGTCCATGCCGACGCCGCGGCCGGCCACCTGCGTGACCTCCTGCGAGGTCGAGAACCCGGGCCAGAAGATGAACTGGGCGAGCGCCTCGTCCGGAAGGACGTCGCCCGCCTCCAGCATGCCCAGCTGGATCGCGCGCTCCCGGATGCGCCCGATGTCGAGCCCGCGGCCGTCGTCGGCCACGGTGAGGATCACCTCGTTGCCGCGCTGGACGGCGTCGATGGTGATCTCGCCGATCTCGGGCTTGCCGGCCGCGACGCGATCCTGCGGCGCCTCGATGCCGTGCGCGACCGCGTTGCGCAGGAGGTGCTCGAAGGGCGCGGTGATCTTCTCCAGGACGGAGCGGTCGAGCTCGACGCGGATGCCCTTGAGCTCGAGGTTGGCCTTCTTGTTCACGTCCTTGGCCGTCTGCCGGACCACGCGGTAGAAGCGGTCGGCGAGGTTGCCCAGGGGCACGAGACGCACGCCCATGAGGCCCTGCTGCAGGTCGCGATTGAGCCGAGCCTGCTGCAGGATGGCGAGCTCGGTCTCGTCGATGTTCTTCTGCAGGCCCTGCTGCAGCGTGATCACGTCGCCCAGCGACTCGGCGAGGAAGCGGGTGAGTTCCTGCATTCGGGTGAAGCGGTCGAACTCGAGGGGGTCGAAGGCCGCGCCGTGCTCGTCGCGCTCCTTGATGCGGCTCTGCATCTGGCCTTCGGAGGCGATCTCGATCTCGCGCAGCTGCGTGCGCATGCGGGTGACGTTCTCGGACAGGTCCGAAAGCGCGCGCTTGAAGGCGTTCATCTCGCCCTCGATCCGCGAGCGCGCGATCGACAGCTCCCCCGCCTCGTTCACGAACTGGTCGACCAGGTCGGCGTTCACGCGCAGCAGCGCCGCCCGCACTTCCCGCAGCTCCGGCGGCAGCGCCTGCTGCTGGGCCATCGTCTCCGCCGCCGCCGCGATCACCGCGAGCGGGGTGGGCTTGTCCTTCTGCTGCTCGAAGACCGCCGAGACCGGGACCTCGATCGGGATGAGGTCCTGCATGTCCTCGCCGCGCGCGAGCCGCTCCAGGGCGACGGAGAAGCGGTCGATGCGCTCCTCGGCCTCCTCGAAATCCTTCTCCGCGGGCCGGGCCTGGGAGCCCATGTCGACCACGCGGGTCTCGAGGACGTGGGCGAGCTCGCCCAGGCGCATGAGGCCGGTCATGCGCGCGCTGCCCTTCAGCGTGTGCAGGTGGCGGCGCAGGTCCGAGGCCGGGGTGGAGTCGGCGGGGTTGGCCTTCCAGCGCCTCATCCCGTCGCTCACCGCCGGTACGAGCTCGCGGGCCTCCTCCAGGAAGATCGGGAGCAGGTCGCGGTCGACGTCGTCCTTGATCTTGCGCTGGTCCTTCCCCGCCTCGAAGGGGCGCGCGGCCTCCTCCGGCTTGTCGCCCTCCGGCGCGATGGCAGGCGCGGCAGCCGCCTCCTCGACGACGGGCGTCGGCGCAATCGGGGGCGCGGCGGGCACGGCGGGCACGGCGGGCGCGACCGGGGCCACGACCGGTGCGACGGGTTCCTCTAAGGGCGCGAGGAACTCCGGCGCGAGAGTCTCCGGCTCCGCCGCGGGCGCAGCTTCGGGCGCGGGCGGCGCTTCCGCGGCCGCGGGAATCTCCGGCTCCGACACGGGCGCCTCCGGCGCCACCGGGGCCGGAATCTCCGCCGCAGGCACCGCCTCCTCGGCGGCGCGGGCCTCGATGGCCTCGCGCAGGACGCCGGGCATGCGAATGTGCGTTCCCTCGCCCGTGCGGCGCGATTCCTGCAGGCCTTCGCGCAGGCGCCTCAGGTCATCGACGAGGTCGTCGCGGCCCAGGGGCAGGGCGCGCCCGGCTATCGAGCGCACCATCGCGATCACGCCGTCGACCGCGCGGCGCGTGGTCGCGATCCTGTCGGGCGAGAACTCCGGCGGGTAGTCGATCGCGTCGGCGAGCCATTTCTCGAGGGCGTGAGCGACGTCCGCCAGCACGGAGAACCCCGTGGTGCGCGAGCTGCTGGTGAGCGTATGCGCCGCGCGCATGAATTCGTGGCTCACGGGGTGCAGGGGATCGGCCTCGATCGCCGACATCTCGCGTTCGAGGGTGGCGGCGTGCTGCTCCGCCTCGCCCACGTAGATGGAGTAGAGCGTGGGCGAGAGCGACACCGTGCCCACGACGACGTCCGCCTCCTCCTCGGGCGCGGCCTGCGCCGCGGGCATCTCCTCCGCCGGCGCCTGCGCCGCGAGGGCGGCGAAGTCGAACTCGGCAGCCGGCTCGGCGGCGGGCGCCTCGGCGGCCGGGGGCTGGAGCTCGAGGGACTCGAAGGTGAACGCCGGCGACGGCTCCGGCGCGGCCGCCTCGGCCACCGGCTCGGCCGGCAAGGCCTCGAGGGCCGGTGCGGGAGCGAGGGCCTCGCCGCTCTTCAGCAGCTCGGCGCGGCGCGCGATCTCGGCCCCGTCGATGGGCGTGTCGCGGCCCTCCTTGAGGCTCTCGATCCAGCCGGAGAACGAGCGCTCGGCGAGCTCGACGAACTCCAGCAGGCCCGGCGTGGCCGGCTTCTCGTCCTTCAGCCACTTGTTCATCACCTGCTCGCACTGCCACGCGACTTCGCCCAGGTCGGTGAGGCCGACCATGCGGCCGCTTCCCTTGAGGGTGTGGAATCCCCGGCGAATGGTGGTGAGCGACTCCCGGTCATGCGGGGCGTGGCGGCAGGTGCCGAGGTGCCCGGCGATGGTCGCGGCGACCTCGGTCGCCTCCTCGAGGAAGATGTCGAGGAGCTCCTTGTCGATCTCGGAGCCGGGCGCGTCGACGAGCTGGACCACCTGGGCCGGCGGCGTCTCGGGCGGTTTCTCGGGAGCGAGTTCCTGGATCGCCTGGAACACGCCCGTCTGGCTCGCGTCGGTTGCCACCTGGAGCGCGGCGAGCGCCTCCTCGCTCTGCCGGGCCACTTCCGCATCCGCGATCACGGCGGCGTCGCGCTTGAGCTCGTCGACCGCCCTCTCCAGCTTCTCCTTCACCTCCGCGGCGGCAGGCGCCTCCTTCCAGTCCTCGTAGAGCGCCTGCACCTTCTGCTTCTGGACGTCGATGTCGAGCGGCGAGACCGTACCGGTCCTGCGGACCGCCTCCTCCATAAGGCGCTCGGCGGAAGGCGCGAGGCCGTAGCGCACGAGGGCGGGCTGCAGCACGTCCGCGGGGTTGGCCGCGCCCTGCTGGATCGCCGTGATGTAGAGGCCGAGCGCCGAAAGCCCGTCGGCGACGAGTTCCGCGGCCTCGCCCTTGCCGTCGAGGGTGCCCTCGGCGAACTGCTGGACGCGCGAGGCCACGGCGGCGTTGAGGCCGGCGGCGGCGTCGAGCTCCATGATCATCAGCGCGCCCTGGACCTGCGCGAACTGGGAGGCCAGTCCCTTGAGTTCGTCGCGCCGGGAAGCGTCGCGGAAGAAGGCGTCGAGCGCCTGCTCGATGCCCTGCAGGTTCACCTGGACTTCCTGCCCCACCTGGAATACGAGCAGCTTCTCCTGGGCGCGCCGGGTCATCTCGTCGAGGATTCCGCCCTCGATCGTGTCCATGGGCGGGACGGCCTCGCCCGCCATCGCGGCCTTGAGCCGGTCCGACACCGTTCGCGCCTGGCGCTCCAGGTCGCCGCCGAGGCGGAAGAAGTTGTCGAGCGCCGATTCGACGAACAGGAGCGCGGTCGCCACCTCGAGGGCCTGCGACTCCGAAGGCGGGATGGCGCGCGCCTTGAGCATCGGCGCGACGTCGGCGAGCTTGACGAAGACGGGGGACAGGTCGCGGCGCGGAAGCTGCGCGGCGCGATCGGCAAGCGCGAGCGCCTGCTTGCCGAAGGGCTCGAGGGCGGCGCGGTTGCCCGAGGTGTACTTGAGCCACGTGTCCTTCTGCTGGGCCGTGAGCTCTCGCAGCTCGCGGATGAGCGTCGAGACGGCCTCGTCGGGCGCCTCTCCCAGCGCCGGCTGCGGCGAGGCGAGAAGCTGGTCGAGCCGGAAGGCCTCCTTGAGGAGCGAGATGCGGGGGCTCACCGCGCGGCTGCGCCCGACCTGGAGGAGCAGGTCGCGGAAGAGCCTCTCGGGCACCTTCGCSGCGCCGTCGATCAGCTGCTTCACCTGCTGGTCGACCTTGGCGAGCAGCGGCTTGGCGGACGCGTCGAGGGCGGTGCCCTCCAGGGCCAGCGCGTCGAAGAACCCGGCTGCCGCGCACCAGAAGGGACGGTTGGGCGTGCCCGCCTGCAGCGACTCGATCGCGGCGATCGCGGCCTGCATCTGGCGGAAGGCCTCGGCCGTCTCGCCGCCCCGCAGTACCTTGAGCAGCCCCTGCTGGTACTGGACGCGCTGGTGCGCGAGCGCCTTGGCGAGGACCGCGTCGTCCATGGCGGCGGCGGGCTCCGCGGGCGGCGGCAGCTCGAGGCCGAGGTCGGGGTGGAACAGGTCGCCCTCGGTCGCATCGGCGGCCCCGTGCGCGCGATTGAGGTCGAGATAGGCGGAGAGCAGCGACATCGGCCGGTCCGGCTCGCCCGCCATCAGCGCGTCGAGGTAGGCCGACAGGATCGCGATGGCGCGCTTGGCCACCGGCACGCGCGAGGCGACTTCGGGCGCCCCGCACGCCTCGATGGAAGCCACGAGGCGCTCGAGCTCCTCGTTGAACCGGGTCGCGGCCCCGAGGCCGACCATGGCGAGCGCGCCCGTCGCCTGGTGCAGGTGGGTGAGGATGTACTTGACCGGCGCCCGGTCGGCCGGCGTCGCGGCGATCTTGTCCAGGTTCTCCCGCGCCTGCCCCAGCGAATGGTCGATCTCCGTCTTGACCCAGCTGAGCGGGCCGAGATCGAATCCGGAGGCGGGACGGGCTGTCATGGTCTCCTACAGCTTGAAGCCGGCGACGGAGCTCTTGAGCTCCTGGGCCACGGCGGAGAGGTCGCGAATCGAGCCGGCCGTCTGCTGCGTGCCGCGCGTCGTCTGCCGCGTGATCTCGAGGATCTCCTGCATGTTCTGCGCCACCTGGTTCGTGGCCTCGGCCTGCGCGCTGGTGGCCCGGGAGATCTGCTGGATGAGCTGCGCCAGGTTCTTCGTCACCGAGTCGATCTCGGTGAGCGCCTGGCCCGCGGCGTCGGAGAGCTTCGCGCCCTCCACCACGCCCTGCGTGGACTTCTCCATGGCCGCGACCGCGTCCTGGGTGTCGGCCTGAATCGTCTTCACGATCGCGCCGATCTGCTTGGTCGCCTCGCCGGAGCGTTCGGCCAGCCGCTGCACTTCCTCCGCGACCACCGAGAAGCCACGGCCCGCCTCGCCGGCCGATGCCGCCTGGATCGCGGCGTTGAGCGCGAGCACGTTCGTCTGCTCGGTAATGTCGGAGATGAGCTCCACGATCTCGCCGATCTCCTGGGACGACTCGCCCAGGCGCTTGATCCGCTTCGAGGTCTCCTGGATCTGCTCGCGGATGTCGTTCATGCCCGCGATCGAGTCCTGCACCGCCACGCGGCCCTTGTCGGCCGCCGCGAGCGAGCGCTGGGCAACCTGTGCGCCCTCCTCGGCGGTCGACGACACCGCCGAGATCGATCGCGACACGTCAAGAACCTGGGACGTCGTCTGCTCGATCTCCTTGGATTGGCGTTCGGCGGCGCCGAGAAGCTCGGCCGAGATCGTCTGCGCCTGCGCCGTCTTCTGCGTCACCGAGATCGCCGCGCTGTTCACGCCTGTCACCAGGTTGCGCAGCTCGTCGATGGTGTAGTTCATCGAGTCCGCGATGGCGCCCGTGATGTCCTCGGTCACCTCGGCCTTCACCGTGAGGTCGCCGTCGGCGAGGTCGCCCATCTCGTTGAGCAGGCGAAGAATGGCCTCCTGGTTCTTCTTGTTCTCGCGCTCGGATACCGCGGCGCTCCGGCGCGTGTCCGCGAGGAACACGAGGCCCATCAGGATCAGCACGATCACGAGGAGCGCGGCGAACACGACCAGCATGACCAGCGTGGCGGTCGACTTCTCGGCCTGCAGCGCGTCCTGGAGGCGGCCCACGGCGTTCTGCAGCTGCTCGGAACCCGCCACGAGCTGCGCCCCCGCCTGGCGCGCCGTCACGAGCTTCTGCAGCTCGCGAAGGATGGGACCCACGTTCTTCTCGAAGCCCTCGAACTGCTTCTTGAGCTCGGCGAGCTTGGATCGCGCCTCGGCGTCGCGGATCGGGAGGATCCCCATGGATTCGCTGCCGGACTCCAGGGCGCGGATGAGGTCGCGAAGGTCGTTGGTGTCCTTGCCGATGAGGAAGGGCACCTCGGGGTCGATGGTCTCGGCGCCGAGGATCTCGGCGGACCCGCGGCCCAGGCGCTCGGCGAGGAAGGTGAGGCGGTTGGCCCGCAGCACCTGGCCCGGCGTGGACCCTGTCTGGCCCATGAGGGCGGTGAGCTCCTGCGAGATAGTGGCCATCTCCTCGGAGCCGAGCCGGATCTGGGCGATGTTCTGCGCGAGGGCCACGAGGTCGTTGCGGGCGGCGAGGATGGCGGAGGCCGCCTTGGACGAGTCCGGCCAGCGCTGGCCGAGCTCCTCGAGGCGGCTCTTCACCTCGTCGGTGGTGGCCGCGGAAGGCACGTCGGCGCCGAAGGCGAAGCCTCCGTCCTGCAGGATCTTGAGGAAGTTCGCGAACTCGTCGCGGCTGTCCTGCACCTGCGCGAAGGCGGCGGCCTGGCCGCGGGCGGCGAGGCTCGAGGCCTTGGCCAGGCGCTGCGTGTGGTACTGCATCTGCGCGGCCACCGTCACGTAGGCGGCGTTCTGCGACCGCGCCGTGGCGTCGACGAACACCATGAGCGCGGTGAGGGCCACGAGACCCAGCGCGATCGTGCCCAGCACGTTCATCTGCGTGGTCACGGGCAGGTGCCCGACCAGGGGCAGGGTGAAGCCCTCGATGCTGAAGAGCTTGCTGGAAACCAGGGGTTTCTTGGCCGCGGCGCCGCCCATCGTGGAGGTGGGGCCCGGGCGCGTCTCCGGCCCGCCGGCAGCCGGGAGGTTCGTCATCGTGGACGAGGCCGAGGCCGCCGGCCGCGCCCCGGCCTTGGGCTTGGGCTTGGGCGAGGCGAGATTGCGGAACCAGTCCGCGAACGACGATTTGGGCTTTGCCGGCGGTGCTTTGGCCATGATGTTCTCCGTGCAGCGGGTGTCTTCGGTCGCGCCTGCGGGGCCGTCCCCTATTGGCTTCCGACCTCCAGGAATCGACGCTCCTTGGCGAGGCGCGCGAGGTCGAGCTCGTGCCAGGTGGTGCCCGACGCGTCCCTGACGACCGCGCCCAGCCAGGGCGGGGCATCGGCGGGCCGGTCGGCGGCGGTGAAGTTCTCGGGGTTGCGCAGCCCGAGCATGCGCGAAACGAGGAGGCCGGCTCCGCCGACGAGCTTGTCGGAAACGAGGATCACGCGCCGCTCGGTGCCGCCCGAGGCGGGATCGCCGCCCTGGAAGGCGGAGAAATCGACGATGCTGTAGAGGCTGCCGCGGACGTTGGCCACCCCGCGGAACCASGGCTGGGTGAGCGGAACCGGGATGAACGCGGGCATCGGGATGACCTCGCTCACCTGGTGCAGCGCGACGAACCAGTTGGCGCCGCCGACCTGGAAGCCGAGCTTGGACGAAAGGGCAGCGCGGGTCGCGGCGGTGCGGAGCCGCTCGGCGACCGAGATCTGGAACTCGCGAAGTCCTGTCCGTCGCGCCAAGGGAACCGCGCCTCAGCCAAACGACTTGATCTTGTCGATCAGGTCGGCTTCGTTTATCGGCTTGGTGACGTAGTCCTTCGCGCCCTGCCGCAGGCCCCAGATCTTGTCCGTCTCCTGGTCCTTCGTGGTGCAGATGATGACCGGGATGTGCTTGGTGGCCTCGTCGCGCGTGATCGCCCGCGTGGCCTGGAAGCCGTTGAGGCCCGGCATGACCACGTCCATGAGGATGAGGTCGGGCTTCTCGGACTTGGACCGCTCGATGGCAGCCTCGCCGCTGTCGACGAGGATCACGTCGAAGCCCTTCTTCTTCAGCAGGTTCTCCAGGTAGGCGCGCTCGGTCGGCGAGTCGTCCACAACCATGACTTTCTTGATGGGCATTGGCTTGTGCTCCGTTTCGTGAAATTCGCGTTTCTTCAGGCCGGGCTGCGGTGGGCGAGGTGCGTCTCGACCGTCCGGAGCAGGCTCTCCTTCGTGAAAGGCTTCGTCAGGTACTCGTCGGAGCCCACCATGCGGCCGCGCGCGCGATCGAAGAGGCTGTCCTTCGACGACAGCATGATGACAGGCGTGGCGTGGTGCTTGCCGCTCTTCTTGATGAGCGCGCAGGTCTGGTAGCCGTCGAGCCTCGGCATCATGATGTCGACGAAGATGAGGTCCGGCTCGTGGTCGGCGATCTTGGCGAGCGCGTCGAAGCCGTTCTCCGCGAGGATCACCTGGCAGCCGGCCTGCATGAGGAAGATCTCGGCGCTTCGACGAATGGTGTTGCTGTCGTCGATCACCATCACGCGCACGCCGGCAAGGGTCTTCGTTTCCGCCACGCCTTCCTCGATCTTGCACTGCAAAAAAGGCGCCGAAACCTCTTGGCCGCGCGGTTCGCGAAACCCCGCGTGGRCATGCAACGGGCCGGGCCTCCCCCTCCGAGTCCCGCTCTCACGGCGGCTCCTCGTTTAACGAAAGTAGCCTATGCCATTTGGCCCGTGAAAACAAGATTCAAGCGGCGCAACTTGAAGCCGTTTCGAAATTGTTGCGAATGTAACTTTCTACAGCTCGACCATCTCGAAGTCCTCCTTGCGCGCGCCGCACTCGGGGCAAGCCCAGTTGGCCGGCACGTCCTCCCAGCGGGTGCCGGGCGCGAGCCCGTCGTCCGGCGAGCCGGCGGCCTCGTCGTAGACGAAGCCGCAGACGAGGCACATCCAGGTGCGGTACGGGGCAGGGGCGGGAACGGAGGACATGGAGGCTCGGGACGGGGGGCGGATGAAGGTAGAATGCGCTGACAGGAACTCCTGCGCGCCTTGACTGCCGGGCCGTACGGGCGGGACCTCGTCCACGCCCGCGGCAAGCCGCCAGTTTACCCTGCGCGTCGCCATCGCTTCCATGCCTGCCGCCGCCGTGCCGCCCGCCGTCCTCACCTTCGCCGCCACCGACCCGACGTCCGGCGCCGGCCTGCAGGCAGACATCCTCACGCTCGCGAGCATGGGCTGCCATCCCCTGTCCGTGGTCACCGCCGTCACGGTGCAGGACAGCGCGGGCGTGGAGGGCTTTCTCGCCCTGGACCCGGACTGGGTGGCCGACCAGGCACGCTGCATCCTCGAGGACATCCCCGTGGTGGCCTTCAAGGTGGGCGTGCTGGCCTCTTCCGAGATCGTGACGGTGGTCGCCGAGGTCGTCTCCGACTACCCCGACATCCCGCTGGTCCTCGACCCCGTCCTCGCCTCCGGACGCGGAGACGAGTTCGGCGGTGAGGACCTGGTGGGCGCCATCCGCGAGCTGCTCGTTCCGCAGAGCACCGTCGTCACCCCCAACATCCCGGAGCTGCGCCGCCTGGCAGAGGTCGAGGAGGACGAGGACCCCGACCACGCCGAGTGCGCCCGCCGCCTCCTCGACGCCGGCTGCGAGTACGTGCTGGTCACCGGCACCCACGACGCGACCGCCTCCGTCGTGAACACGCTGCACCACCGCGACGGCATCGTCCGCACCGACACGTGGCAGCGACTGCCGGGCAGCTACCACGGCTCCGGCTGCACCCTCGCCTCGGCCATCGCCGCCAACCTGGCGCGCGGCCTCGAGGTCGCGGAGGCCGTCCAGGAGGCGCAGGAATACACCTGGCAGGCCCTGGCGCGCGCCTTCCGCCCCGGCATGGGCCAGTACATTCCGGATCGCCTCTTCTGGGCCCGGGACGACGAGGAAGATGGGCGCGACTGAGCGGCTCGCGCCGCTTCGCGGCCTCTACGCCATCACGCCGGAGTCCGCCGACCCCGCGGCGCTGCTGCGGCTCGTGGCCGCCGCCCTCGACGGCGGCGCCCGCCTGGTCCAGTACCGGGCGAAACGGCTTTCCGCGCGAGAGCGTGCCGCCGCCGCCGCCCCGCTCCTCGCGCTCTGCCGGGCGCGCGGCGTTCCCATGATCGTGAACGACGACATCGAGC
Source organism: Betaproteobacteria bacterium (assembly GCA_003105245.1). Taxonomy (GTDB): domain Bacteria; phylum Pseudomonadota; class Gammaproteobacteria; order Burkholderiales; family Usitatibacteraceae; genus FEB-7. Next base: position 20,598 of record PQAI01000217.1, read on the forward strand.
TCGCGCGGGCCCTCGGCGCGGACGGGGTCCACCTCGGCCGCGACGACGGCGATCCCGCGCTCGCGCGGAGCCTCCTGCCCGGCGCGATCCTGGGCGTGTCGTGCTACGACGATCCCGAGCGCGCCGTCGCCGCCGAGCAGGCGGGTGCCGACTACGTGGGCATCGGCAGCGTGTTCGCCTCCCCGACCAAGCCGGACGCGGCGCGCGCGGGCCTGGCCGCGCTCGTCCTGGCGCGCCGCCGCGTGCGCATCCCCATCGCCGCCATCGGGGGAATCACGGCCGCCA
>PQAI01000218.1 GCA_003105245.1 Betaproteobacteria bacterium
CGTCCTTGAGGGAGGCGAGCTTGCTCACCGTCGGCGGGTCCGTCTGCATGTCGAAGCGCCAGACGTTGCCGTAGAGGTCGCCGCCGTAGACGAACTTCGCCGTGTTGTTGAGGTTGAAGTTGGTCGCGTAGCCGCTGATGTGGTTGAAGCCCGAGGGCGTGGTGGCGTCGCCCACCCCGGTGTCGACCTTGCTGAGGATCGTGCCGGTGGCCAGGTCGACCGTGTAAAGGTAGCCGCGCCCCGTGCCCGGCGAGACGTTGTTCAGGCCCGAGGTGAGGAGCGCCACCCACTTGCCGTCGGTCGCACGCTTGGTGATCACGGCATTGCCGTGCGTGTAGCCGATGTCGGGATCCGAGATCTTGCACAGCGTGGAGTCGCTGCAGATCTCCCACAGCACCGACGGGTTCGCGGGGTTGGTGACGTCGAGCGCGTAGTAGCCGCGTCCGCCGGTGTCGAGGCCCGCTATGATCACCGTCTTCCAGCCGCCGATGAACGCGTCCATGATCTCCGGCGAGCCGTCCACGCTGTACTCGTGCGTCACCGTCCAGTTCTCGGTGGCGAGCCGGTGCAGCTTGGGCATGACCATGCGCGGCACGTAGGCCCACATCTCCACGCCCGTGTCGCCGTTCAGGGCGTGCAGCATGCCGTCGTTGGCGGCGATGAAGAGCGTGGCCTGGCGGGCGTCGTTGGCGGCCGCGAAGTCCTGGTAGGTCGGGGTGACGGCGTCCGTGAAGCCGAAGCGCGGCTTCTTCATGAACGCGGGAGTGGCGTTCACCGGGTCGCCCAGGATGTGCTCGCGGGCGCGGAACGGGGGGTTCGTCTCGGGGTTCGTGAACGACTCGTACTGGCGCTGCCCGCGCAGCCAGTTCACGAGGTTGTCGCCGCTGTTGGCCAACGCCTTCTGCGCGGCCGTGAGCAGCGCGCACTGCGAGAACGCGGTGCACTTGTTGTCGAAGTAGGCCTGCTCGGCGGCGATGCCGCCGGCCGCGGCGCTCGAAAGGCTCGCGTACTTGAACGGCTTCTTCTTGCCGCCTCCGGACTCGTCGATGGTGAAGATGGTGCGGGTGTCGCTGTTGCCGGTGCTCATCCCGTCGAGGAGCGCCTGGGCGGACCAGACGATCGCCGGCAGGACGTTGCCGGAGGTGGTGTCGATGCGCTGCGCGACGATCTCGCCGTCCCACTTCACGGTGCGGAAGGTCGAGCTGTAGATGAAGTTGTCCGTCTCCGTGATGTTCGGGCTGGAGGTCGCCGAGGCGGCGGCCGCGGCCGTCTGGATGTTGAGCGCCGAGAGCGCCTGCTGCAGGCCCTGGGTGAGGGAGTTCGGGTCGCTCGCGCTGAAGTACTTGCCGCGCCCGTTCACGGCGGCGTGCCACAGGTCGTCGAGGGTGCTGGGGTCGTTGGCCGCCGGAACGGGCCAGTTGCAGGTGCCCGTGGTCCAGGAGCAGGCGTTGTTGGTGCCGGCCTTGATCTTGGCGAAGTCGCCCGTCGACGCGGTCTCGTAGTCGGACTGGTAGTCCATGAAGCCCTCGAGGCCCAGGCCCAGCGTGAAGGTGACCATGTGCTGCGCCGGGTTCTGGTCGCGGGAGGTCGTCGGCACGTTGTTGGTCGCGTACGGGCCCGCGGTGCGCAGGTCCGTCTTGTAGTAGTAGGCCGCCACGTCGGCGAGGGTGCTGGASGCGCCGGAGAGCCCGCCGTCGTAGGCRCCGTAGGCGCGCGTGGTGTAGCCGSWGTTGRYGTTGTCCWSGTTGCCGATCGTGGTGAAGCTGTCGTTCCAGTAGCCGTCCGTGGTGAGCAGCGCGAAGTTCTGCTGGCAGGAGAACTCGAGCGGGTCCGGCGTCATCCCCGAGTTGATGCCGTCGGAGGCGCCCGCGTAGTAGCGGCCCACGCGGTGAAGCGCCGTGCGGTTCGGGGTGCTGCCGTTGGTGTCCTGCTTGTACACCAGCTCGTACCAGGCCTTCTTCTGGGTCGCCTCGAACTTCGAGACGCCGATGAACTTGTCGCTGGTGACCGGATTGTTGGGGTTGATGGTGATGAACCCGATGCGGAAGCGGTCGTCGATGGCGAGGAAGGCCCGGCCCGTGGCGGTCTTCATGAGCGCCATGCGCGTGCGGTAGTAGGACCACCAGTTCGCGAAGTTCTGGATCTCCTCGGCGTAGGTGCAGGAGGCGGCCGCGGCGCAGTCCGTGCGCACCGAGTTCGCTCCCTTCGGATAGGTCGCCGTCGCAGGCGTGATGTCCACGCGCGTGAAGCGCCCGTAGCGCGGGTAGGGGTAGTTCGTGCGGTGGTACTTCTTCTGGCAGCGGGGGTTGCCGGCCGAATTGCCGGAGACGACTGTCGTCGCCGTCGCGTCGGTGGCGGTCTTGCAATAGCGCACCGGCGCGGGGATGGTGTTGGGAGAGCCCGGCGAGGCGCCGGCGGCCGTGGCCAGCACGCAGTTCACGAGGTTCGCGTCGCTGCAGTACTCATGCGGCGCGATGTTGTAGTAGTGGGCGTTGGACGACTTGATGAGGACCTTGTTCCAGTAGCCCGTCGTCGGGAAGCCGATGTTGGAGCTGGCGCTCGCCCAGTAGAGGAAGTAGTTGTTCCCGCCGCCGTAGGTGGCGCCCACGTTGTGGATGCCGTTCCTGCGGCACTTCGTGGGGTCGGTGAGGTTCGCGCCGGTGGGGCTGGAGGTGTTGCAGTAGATCACCTCGTTGAAGCCGCCCACCAGGTTCGTGCTGCCGCCGCCGAGGTAGGCGTCGTCGCTCGCGTTGTTGGGGTTGGCGTTGCCCAGGCTCACGCCCTGGAAGTCGATCGCGGGCGTGTAGGTGATGTTGGGGTTGTACCAGATCTTGTTGAAGCC
>PQAI01000219.1 GCA_003105245.1 Betaproteobacteria bacterium
GCGAACCCCGGCAAGCTCACCTACGCCTCGTCGGGGGCGGGAGCGCCGCAGCGCATGTGCGCGGAGCTCTTCAAGCTCAAGATCGGCGCCGACATGATCCACGTCCCCTACAAGGGCAGCGGCCCGGCGATGGCCGACATCGTGGGCGGCCAGGTGCTCACCATGTGCGAGACGGTCCCGGCGTCGCTGCAGCTCATCAAGGCCGGGAAGCTGCGCGCGCTCGCGGTGACGACGGCCGAACGCATCTCGATGCTTCCCGACGTGCCGACGTCCGCCGAGGCGGGCGTCCCGGGCATCGAGGTGGCCTCGCTCTTCGGCGTGATGGCGCCGGCCGGCACGCCCGCGCCCGTCGTCGCGAGGCTCAACGCCGAGATCCAGAAGATCCTCGCCACGCCCGAGGCCCAGGAGCAGCTCCTGCTGCAGGGCGCCTACGCGATCCGCATGACGCCCGAGCAGTCCGGCGAGCGCATCCGCCGCGAGATCTCGCAGTGGGCCAAGGTCATCGACGAGGCGAAGATCAAGGCCGACTGAGCGTGCCGGCGGCGCCGTCTCCCGCCATGAAGGACGCGCTCGTCTCGGTCATCGTCCCGGTATTCAACCGGCTGGAGCTCACCGAGCGCTGCCTCGTCACGCTCGCCGCCTCCACCGCCGTGCCGCACGAGATCCTCGTCGTGGACAACGCTTCCACGGACGGCACGGCTGAGTACCTCGCCGCGTTGCAGCGCGGCCTCGAGGCGCTCGCCGATCCGGCGGTCGCGCGGCCCGGCGGGCGCCCGAGCCCCTGGGTGCGCAGCGTGCCGGTGGCGTTCCGCGTGATCCGCAATCCGGTAAACCGCGGCTTCGTCGAGGCCTGCAACGAGGCCGCCGCGCAGGCCACGGGCCGGTACCTCTGCTTCCTGAACAACGACACCGAGCCCCAGCCGCGCTGGCTGGAGGAGATGGTCTCGGTGATCGAGCGCGATCCTACGGTGGGCGCGGTCGGCGCGAAGCTCGTCTTCCCGAACGGCGCGATCCAGGAAGCGGGCGGGATCATCTTCAGCGACGGGGGCGCGATCCACTTTTGTCGTGGATTGGGCCGCTCGGAGCCCGCGGCCTGCTACCGGCGCGAGGTCGACTACTGCAGCGGCGCCGCCCTGCTGGTCCCGAGGGCGCTCTTCGCCGAGGTGGGCGGCTTCGACATGCGCTACGCCCCCGCCTATTACGAGGATACCGACCTTTGCTTCGCGATCCGGCAGAAGGGCTACAAGGTGATGTACCAGCCGCACGCGGAGGTCGTCCACCACGAGGGAGGCACCGCGGGTCGAGACCCGGCGCAGGGCTACAAGGCCCACCAGGTCACCAACAGCGGCAAGTTCCGGGCGAAGTGGCGCGGCGTCCTCGAGTCGCGGCACGCGCCGCGCGGACCCCGCCTGACGCCGGGCGAGGTGCACCGGGTTCCGGGCAAGCGCATCCTCTGGGTCGATCCTCACCTGCCGATGCACGACCGGGCGGCGGGGTCGCGCCGCCTCTGGGAGATCCTCTCGCTCCTCGTCGAGGCCGGCCACCACGTCACGTTCGTCCCGACCCACATGGTGGTCGACGGCGGCTCGCGCCGCTACCTGAGGGAGCTCCAGGCACTCGGCGTGGAGACGTACGCGATGGACCCCGCGGGCGGGTGGCCGCCGCCCGGCGCGAGCCTGCAGCCGATGCAGGTCGCGGCCGGCGTCATGCAGTCCGGCGCCTTCGACCTCGCCGTCGGCAGCTTCCACTACGCCGCCCTGCCGCTGATCCAGGCCGCGCGCAAGGTGGCGCCGGGCCTGCCGGTCATCGCGGACAGCGTGGACGTGCACTTCGTGCGCGAGAGGCGCGAGGCCGAGCTCGCCGGCGACGACGCGCTGCGCGGGCAGGCGGAGGAGACGCGCCGGGCGGAGCTCGAGGCCTACCGCTCCGCGGACGCGGTCATCGTCGTGTCCGACGAGGACGGGGCCCACCTGCGCGACCACCTGCCGGGAAAGCGCATCCTCACCATCCCCAACGTGTACGACCCCGTGGAGGCCGTGCCGGGATTCGGCGAGAGGAAGGATCTCCTGTTCGTGGGCTTCTTCCAGCACAAGCCGAACCTCGATGCCGTGCGCTGGCTGCACGCCGAGATCCTCCCGCGCCTGCGCGAGGCCGTCCCGGGCGCGAGGATCCACGTCGTCGGCAGCAACCCGCCCCGGGAGGTGAGCGCGATGGCCTGCGCCGACTTCATCGTCCACGGTTTCGTGCGCGACCTCGCGCCGATGCTCCGCGAGGCCCGCGTCTCGATCGCGCCGCTGCGCTACGGGGCCGGGATGAAGGGCAAGGTGGTCGAGGCGCTGGCCTGGGGACTGCCCTGCGTGACCACGCCCATCGGCGCCGAGGGCATGGACCTCGTGGACGGCGAGGAGGTGCTCATCGCCCGGGACGCGGCCTCCTTCGCCGCGCAGGTGGCCCGGGTCCATGGCGACGAGAGCCTTTGGAACACGCTTTCGCAGCGGGGGCGGGAGGTCGTGCGCTCCCGCTATTCGCGGCAGGCGGTCCGCGCGGCGCTCGACACGCTCGTGACGCAGTTCGCCCGCTCCGCGCCGCCCGCCGGGGGGGCCTGACGCGCCGGGGGCGCGGCCGTACACTGGCGCCATGATCGCCGGCCTCGTCCAGATCCTGCTCTTCCAGGGCCTCGGGGAAATCGTCGCGCGCTTCTTCCTGCCGCTCATCCCSGGYCCSGTCRTCGGCCTCGTGCTGCTGCTGGCGTGGCTGCGCTTCCGGGGTGGCGTCCCCGCGACCGTGGACCTGGTGGCCACSGCATTCAGCCAGAACCTGGGGTTGCTCTTCGTCCCAGCCGCCGTGGGCGTGGTCATGTTCTGGCCGCACATCCGCTCGCACGCGCTGGCCGTCGCCGCGGCGCTGGTCGCGAGCGTGGTCGCGACGATGGCGGTCACGGCGCTGGTGCTGCGCGCCATCGCGAAGGACGGCGAGTGAACCCGCAGCTGCCCGCCATCCACGAGATCTGGGTCTACCTCTCCGGGAGCCCACTGCTCGCGCTCATCCTCACGCTCTCGGCCTGGCAGGCCGGCGTGCTCGTCTACGAGCGCTTCGACCGCAACCCGCTCGCCAACCCGGTGATGATCGCGATCGCGATCGTGGCCGCGGTGATCACGGCGATCGACATGCCCTACGCGAAGTACTTCGAGGGGGCGCAGTTCGTGCACTTCCTGCTCGGCACGGCGACCGTCGCGCTCGCGGTGCCCATCTACAAGGGGCTCGACGCGYTGCGGGGCCGCATCCTGCCGCTCTTCGCGGCGCTGCTCGCGGGCGGGGCCACCTCGATCGCCTCCGCCGTGGGGATCGCGAAGCTCCTCGGGGCGGACGCGGCGATCGTCGGCGGCTTCTACGCCAAGTCGGTCACGGCACCCATCGCGATGGGTGTCGCGGAGCGCATCAACGCCTCGCCCACGCTCACGGCGGTGTTYGCGGTGACCACGGGCATCCTGGGCGCGATYCTCGTGCGATTCGTCATGGACGCGATCGGCATGAAGTCGTGGTGGCAGCGCGGCTTCGCGGTGGGCGTGGCCGCGCACGGCATCGGCACCTCGCGCGCGTTCAGCGTGCATCCCGAGGCGGGCACGTACGCGAGCCTGGGGATGGGATTGCACGGCGTGCTGGGGGCGGTGCTCATCCCGCTCGCCGTCCGGTGGATTTCATAGCCGATCGCTGGTTCGTGCACGTTCCCGCGGGAATCCGCGATCGCCCCCACGCCGCTCCGACGAGATGGACCTCCCCGGCGAATCAGCCGCCCGCCTCCCGGATCCACTGCAGCACCGACTCGGGCGCCGGGATGCGGCCGGTCGAGACGAGCTTGCCGTTGATCGACAGCCCGGGGGTCTTCAGGACGCCCGCGGCGACGATGTCGGGCGTGGCCGTCACCTTCACGACCTCGCCCTGCGCGCCCGCCTCGGCGAGCGCCTTCGTCGCGATCTCTTCCAGCTTGCGGCAATTGGCGCAGCCGGGGCCGTACACCCTTATGGTGAGCATGGTCAGGTTCCTTGTGGCGTTGCGTGACGGGTTGCGCCGGCGCGCGATACGCCGAACGCCAGCGCGGCGACGAACGCGCCGACCGACAGCGCGATGAGAAGGGGTGGCACGCCGTCGACCCACGCGCCGTAGGCGAACCCCGCCACGGCGCTGAAGAGCGCCACCAGGCCAACATAAGCCGCCGTCTTGCGGCGCCCGATGATGGCCGAGATGATGAGGATCGACTGCAGGCTGAGCTCCGGATCGGCCATCAGGTAGGCGAGGAGCGGTCCGCGGTGCATGCCGAGGTCCAGGAACATCTTCGCGATCGGCACTTCCACCAGCGTCGGGAAGTACATGACCACGCCAAAGGCCACGCCGGCGAGGTTTCCCGCCACGGAGTTGGT
>PQAI01000220.1 GCA_003105245.1 Betaproteobacteria bacterium
ACGATCAACCGCTCGTCCTCGGTGAGCCCGTTCGGGTTCTTCCAGAGGGCGATGTCGCGGTTCATGTTCACTTCCTGCGGCATCCAGTGGTTGGCGCAGCCCGCGAGGTACTTCTCCCACGCCCACTTGTACTTGAAGGGGACGAGCTGGTTCACGTCCGTCTTCGCGTTGATGACGCGCTTGTCCTCGGCCCGCACGCGCGTGAAGAGGCCGTTGGCGCCCATTTCCTGCTTCGGGGCGGGGGCGGCGGCCGGTTGCGGGGTGGGCTTCACCATCTGCAGGCCCAGGGCGGGCGTGATGGCGGGCGTGTCGTCTTCGAAGCTCAGCATTCTTGTTCGATCCTCTCGGCTCTGGCGCCTCGCGGCGCCACTTTTTATCGGTATTCACCCCCCGGACCGCGCCCCGGGGGGAGTAAGCCCCGGGGGCGGCGGGTGGTGATCACTTCACCTACAGCGCGGYYGGGARAGRGRAAAAAKSACCCTCACCCCCGASCCCTCTCCCAAGGGAGAGGGGAGAAWGTYYTAGGCGGCAAGAAGCGCCGCGGGAAGGCTGGTGCTACGGGCGGCGGTGGCGCGCCAGTGCAGGGCCTGGAGGTTCTCGGAATCGGTGGAGCCGCCCATGGACTTGGGCTCGATGAAGTCGAGCTCCCAGCCGAAGGGGGACTTGCGRTTSCCGTAGTCGGCCCAGCGGACCATGTTGCCCAGGCGGTCCTTGCGGAACTCCCAGGCGTTGGTGTGGCCCCCCACGGGAGACGTGCGCGACCAGGCGGCGCGCTTCAGGTCTTCGAGAAGGGTCATGTGGTTAGTCGCCATGGCACGTCTCCTTTGGCCGCCGGTTCTACAACCCGTTGATTTTATTATATTAATCTAGCCAGCTCCCCGCCGCTGCGCCGCGACGAGGGAGGCACCCGAACCGCGGTGAAGAATGCTTGGGTTACGGGAGCGTGTCAAGCGAAAAAGCACAACATCTAGGGTTTGCCCTGATGCAAAAGGCATACCTGTAGTGGATTCGGTGGATTAGTTGTGGATAAGGTGGGATAAGTCGGTTAGTAGCGGCTTACCCTCACCCCCGACCCCTCTCCCAAGGGAGAGGGGAGAAGAACCACCCTCATCCCCGGCCCTTCTCCCGAGGGAGAAGGGAGACCTTCACGCGGCAGCGCGCATTTCCTCGAACTGGGCCACTTCGCGGCGGCGCTCGGTCTTGATGATCGCCGCGAGGCTCGCCATCTCGGCGGCCAGGCCGTCGATCGCGTCGTCCAGCGAGAGGAACCCGGCGATGCGGTTCTCGTCGTCGGTCACCACCAGGCGGCGGATGCCGGCGCTGCGCATCAACTCGAGGGCCTCGTGGAGGTCGGCGGACGCCTGGATGGTGGCCACCACGGGCGTCATGACGTCGCCCACGGTGATCTCGCGCGGCGAGATGTCCTGCGCCACGGCCTGCACCACGATGTCGCGGTCGGTCACGAACCCGACCACCGTGTTGTCGTGCGGCTCGTCGCCCGTGACCAGGAGCGAACCGACGTGGTACTTGTGCATCATCGCGGCGGCGTCCCGGAGGTCGCAGGATTCGGGCACGCCGACGATGGAGCGCGTGAACACCCTATCGACTCTCATGGCCTACTCCTCGCACCACGGGCCGCGGGCGGGTGCCCGTACGCCGGGCGCGATTCCATCATGCGCCCCCCGATTGCCCCCCCGTTGATGACGGTCAACGCGCCTTCGATTCATCGCGAGACGATGGTCCCATGGTTTTCGAGGACCGCATCGACGCGGCGAGGCAACTCGCCACCGCGCTGGGCAAGTTCCGCGGGAAGAACCCGCTGGTGCTCGCSATCCCGCGCGGSGCCGTGCCGATGGGGCGCCTCCTCGCCAAGGAGCTGGAGGGCGAGCTCGACGTCGTCCTGGTGAGGAAGCTGGGCGCCCCCGGCAACCCGGAGTTCGCGGTGGGCGCGGTGGACGAGGCGGGCTGGACCTACATCGCGGAATGGGCCGCGGAGGTGGGCGCCACCAACGGCTACCTCGCCGAGGAGACCGCCACGCAACTGGCCACCATGCGGGCGCGGCGCGCGATGTACACGCCGGCGCGCCTGCCCATCGACCCGGCCGGGCGCATCGTCATCGTCATCGACGACGGCCTCGCCACGGGCGCCACCATGATGGCCGCGCTGCACTCGGTGCGCGCGAGGCATCCCGCACGGCTGGTGTGCGCCGTGCCCGTGGCCTCGCCCGAGAGCCTCGAGAAGATCCGTCCGCACGCCGATGAGGTCGTGTGCCTCGACGCGCCCCCGTTCTTCCATGCCGTGGGGCAGTTCTACCGCACCTTCGGGCAGGTGGAGGACCGGGAAGTCGTCGCGGCGCTGGCCGGGAGGTGATCCCATGAAGGCCGGAAACGAGCGACTGGTTCATATCCCGTCGGGATCGGTGTTCCTGGAAGGCATGCTGGAGCTGCCCGCCTCCGCGCAGGGGGTGGTCCTCTTCGCCCATGGAAGCGGTTCCAGCCGGCACAGCCCGCGCAACAACTTCGTGGCCGCCAGGCTGCGCGATGCCGGGCTCGCCACCCTCCTCATCGACCTCCTCACGCCCGAGGAGGACCGCGACTACGAGCGCCGCTTCGACATCGCCCTCCTCGTGGAGCGGCTGCACGACGCGGTGCGCTGGCTCTCGGCCGAGCCCACGACGCAGTCGCTTCGCGTGGGGCTCTTCGGGGCCAGCACCGGGGCGGCGGCGGCGTTGCAGCTCGCGGCGGCGGTGCCCTCGAAGGTGACGGCCGTCGTTTCGCGCGGTGGCCGGCCGGACCTCGCGGGCGCGGTCTCGCTCGAGCGCGTGAAGGCGCCCACGCTCCTGGTGGTGGGCGGCGACGACACCGACGTCCTCGCGTTGAACGAAGGCGCCTACGCGCACCTGCATTGCCCGAAGTCGCTCTTCATCGTGCCGGGCGCGACACACCTCTTCGAGGAGCCGGGCACGCTGGAGGTGGCCGCGAGCCACGCCGCCGAATGGTTCACGCGACATCTGGCGCCCGCGATGGCGTAGGCACCCACGCGGCCATCCGCGAGGCGGCGCTGGAGGTGTGGCTGCACCACATGCCGCGCGCCAACATCGCCGCGGTCACCGGCGCCATCTCCGGCATCGTGGTGGTGGACGTGGATCCGGCGCATGGCGGCGAGGAGAGCATCGCGGTGATCGAGCGCGAGATCGGCCCGCTTCCCGCGACGGTGGAATCGCGCACGGGCGGCGGTGGCCGGCACCTCTACTTCGCGCATCCCGGCGGACACGTGGGCAATCGCGCGGGGATCCTTCCGGGCATCGACCTTCGCGGCGACGGGGGCGTCATCGTGCTGCCGCCCTCCATGCATCCGAGCGGGAACGCCTACGCGTGGGTCCCCCGGCATTCGCCGGACGAGCATCGCCTGGCGCCGCTTCCGCCGTATTTTCTCCGCCACGCATGACCCTCATCCCCGACCCTTCTCCCAAGGGAGAAGGGAGATTTTTGCTCCCCTCTCCCTTGGGAGAGGGGCTGGGGGTGAGGGTCAACCCTTCACGCAGATGAGGGGCCGCAGGGAGGCCACGCGGCGGGCAAGGCCCGCTTTCTCCGTCGCCTCGGCGACCAGCTCGACGTCCTTGTACGCGCCCGGCGCTTCCTCGGCCGCGCCGCGCATGGAGCGGGTGCGGATGATGATGCCCTGCTCACCGAGCTGGTCGACGAGCTGGCGGCCCTGCCAGCGCTTGAGGGCCGCGTTGCGGCTCATGGCACGCCCGGCGCCGTGGCTCGCGGAACTGTACGCGCGAGCCTCGCTCGTCTCGCTTCCCGCGAGGATCCAGGAGCCCGTGCCCATGCTCCCGCCGATCACCACGGGCTGGCCCACGGCGCGGTAGCGGGCGGGCAGCGTGGGATTGCCCGGGCCGAAGGCGCGCGTGGCGCCCTTGCGGTGCACGTAGAGCAGGCGCTTGCGCCCGCCCACCTCGTGCTCCTCCGGCTTGCAGGTGTTGTGCGAGACGTCGAAGAGCGTCTCCACCCGCGCCTTCGGGAAGAAGTGCCGGAAGACCCCGCGCGTGATGTGCGCGAGGATCTGGCGGTTGGCGAGCGCGCAGTTGGTGGCCGCGTTCATGGCGCCGAAGTACTGCTCGCCCTCGGGGGAGCGGATGGGCGCGCAGGCGAGCTCGCGGTCCGGGAGCGCGATCCCCAGGCGCGTGGCGGCCTTCGCGAGGCTCACCAGGAAGTCGGTGCCGATCTGGTGGCCCAGCCCGCGCGATCCGCAATGGATGGAGACGACCACCTGCCCCTCGGCCACGCCGAAGGCCTCCGCCGCCTCGGCGTCGAGCACGCGGTCGACCCACTGCACCTCGAGGTAGTGGTTGCCGGAGCCGAGCGTCCCCATCTCGCCCAGCTGGCGCGACTTCGCGAGCGGCGACACGCACGTGGGGTCCGCCCCCTTCGCGCAGCCGTGGTCCTCGATGAATTCGAGGTCCGCCTCCTCGCCGAAGCCCTCCTGCACCGCCCAGCGCGCGCCGTGCTCGAGCACGCGGTCCAGCTCTTGCACGGTGAGCCGGAGGTTGCCGCCCTCGCCCACGCCCGCGGGGATGTCGCGGAAGAGCCCGTCGGAGAGCTTCCTCGCCACCTGCAGGATGTCGCCCTTCGCGAGGTCGGTGCGCAGGCACCGGATGCCGCAGGAGATGTCGAAGCCCACGCCGCCGGCGGAGATGATGCCGCCCTGCTCCGGATCGAAGGCCGCGACACCGCCGATGGGAAACCCGTAGCCCCAGTGCGCGTCCGGCATCGCCATCGCGGGGCCCACCAGGCCCGGGAGCTTGGCCACGTTGCCGATCTGCTCGAGCACCTTGTCGTCCATGGCGGCGACGAGCTCGCGAGTGCCGTAGAGGCGCGCCTCGCGCCGGCCTTCGCGCGCATCCGCCGCCAGCGACCAGGTGCAGGAATCGACTTCGGCGAGCCGCGAGATGTCCATGGCGAACCTAGACGTCCACGACGCAGCGCGCGTCCCAGGTTTCGCCCTCCCGCACCACGGAGAGCATGGTGAGGGTCGCGCCCTTCACGTCGGTGCCGCGCTCCAGCCCCTCGCGCCAGGGCTCGCCCGACGCCGAGCCGTTCCAGCGATCGCCTTCGCGTGCGAGCGTGAAGCGCGCGAGGACGATGCCCTGGTCGGCCGCGTGGAAGAGGAGGAGGTTCAACCACCGCACGAGGGCCATCTCGACGTCGGACTCCTCGAAGTCGAAGTAGACGGTGACTTGCGGCTTCACCGCCGCCAGGTCCGTGACCAGCGCGAACATGGCCTTGGCGGCTTCGCAGAAAGCTTGCGTGACGCCCGGCCCCCGGCCCCAAATGCCGAAGTCGGCGCCGTGCTCGAAGGTGCCGTGGGTCTCGCTCACCGCGGTGCGAGGCGCCTAGCGGCGGCGCTTCGTCTCCTTGTGCTGCTCGTTGCCGATGGCGTGGACGATGTCCTCCAGCTCCTCGGCCACGATCTCGAGCAGGTCGTCCACCGTGACGATGCCCGCGAGGTCGCCCTTGTCGGTGACCACCGGGATGCGCCGCACGCCGCTCGCGCGCATGAGCTTGAGCGTGTCGAGGCTGTCGTCGTCCTCCTTCGCGATCACGAGCTTGTCGCCCATGATCTCGCCCACCGTGAGCGTGCGGTAGTCGAGGTCGGCGGCCATCACCTCCACGACCATGTCGCGGTCGGTGACGATGCCCACGGGCTTGCGCCCGTAGGTGTTCTTGGCGACCACGAGGCTGCCCACGTGGTTCTCGCGCATGAGCTTCGCGGCTTCGCCCAGCGGCGTCTCGCGACCCACGATGACCACGGTACGGTTGCACACTTCGCCCGTCTTCATGGCTCCTCCTGTGGCGATGGCTCCTGGTCCATTCTCCCCACCGCCCCGCCGGCCCGGCTTGAGCGCCGTCAACCCGGTGTCCGGTTCGTTCGACCCTCACCCCCGACCCCTCTCCCAAGGGAGAGGGGAGAAATGTGTGCAGCAAAGCAACCTGACACCGATTTGCCCTCGGTCAGAACATTCCGCCGTAAAAGTGGGATGCTGAAGACGTGGCAGAAGGGGGTTCGGAAAGTCCCCCCGGCTCTAGGAGACCCTTCGGGGCACGTTGAGCGGGCCGGCCTCCCGACGATGGGGGGCCATCTGGGGGGACTAACCGAACCCCCTTCCTTTTGCGTTTTCGCGGGAAAAGCCAATGTCCGTCGCGCCGCTTCGCAAGGGCGACATCCTGCTGATCGTGGACGTGCAGGAGGACTTCGTCTCCGGAAGCCTCTCCGTCCCGGGCGGGGCGGAAGTGATCGCGCCCCTGAACGAGTGCATCGCCGCCTTCCACAAGGCCGGCCTCGTGGTCGTCGCCACCCGCGACTGGCACCCCCCGGACCACCTGTCCTTCCGCGAGCAGGGCGGCCAGTGGCCCGCCCACTGCGTGGCCGGCACGCCCGGTGCGGCGTTCGCGGCCAGGCTCAAGCTCCCGGAGGGGACCTGGATCGCCTCCAAGGCGACCAGGGCCGCGCGCGAGGCCTACTCCGGCTTCGAGGGCACGGACCTCGACCGGCGCCTGAACCGCCTGGGCCAGGTGCGGCTCTTCGTGGGCGGGCTGGCGACGGACTATTGCGTATTGCGAACCGTGCTKGATGCGCGMACCCGCGGCTACGAGACCTGGGTCCTCGCCGACGCCATCCGCGCGGTCGACGTGAAGCCGGGCGACGGCGACGAGGCCGAGGACGACATGATCCGCGCCGGCGCGCACTTCATCACTACCGCGGAGCTCCTCGGGAAATCCGACCTCGATGCCTGAACCTCGTCCGCGTCCGCCCAAGGCGTCCCCCGGCAATGGGGTCCTCCTCACGGACCTCTACGAGCTCACGATGCTGCAGGCCTACTTCGACGAGGGCCTGGACGGGACCGCCGCCTTCGAGCTCTTCATGCGCACGCTGCCTCCCGGGCGCAACTTCCTGCTGGCGGCGGGGCTCGAGCAGGTGCTGGACTACCTGGCGCAGCTTCGCTTCACGGCTTCCGAGCTCGCCTGGCTGCGAAGGACGAAGCGCTTCACGCCGGCATTCCTCGAGTCCCTCGCGGGACTTCGCTTCACGGGCGACGTGGACGCGATGCCCGAGGGCACCGCGTTCTTCCCCGACGAGCCGATCCTTCGCATCACCGCGCCCCTTCGCGAGGCGCAGCTCGTGGAGAGCCGCGTCATGAACCTGCTGCACTACGAGACGCTGGTGGCGAGCAAGGCGGCGCGCTGCGCTCTCGCCGCGGGCGACCGGCTGCTGGTGGACTTCGGGTTGCGGCGGGCGCACGGCGCGGAGGCCGCGCTCCTCTCGGCGCGCGCGAGCCACCTCGCGGGATTCACCGGCACCGCCACCGTGGAGGCCGGTCGGCGCTGGGGCATTCCCATCTTCGGGACGATGGCCCACTCCTACGTCCAGGTGCACGCCGACGAGTCGCAGGCCTTCGAGCGCTTCGCGATGGCCCAGCGCGGCAACGCCACCCTCCTCATCGACACCTACGACACGGAGCGCGCGGCCCATCGCGTCGTGGCGCTGGCCCCGCGCCTGGCCGCGCAGGGGATCGCCATCCGCGGCGTTCGCCTGGACAGCGGCGACCTCGCGGAGCACGCGCGGCGCGTGCGCGCGATCCTGGATGCCGGCGGGCTCACGGGCGTGACCATCTTCGCGAGCGGCAACCTCGACGAGTTCCGCCTGGCCGAGCTGCGCGCGAGCGGCGCCCCCATCGACGGCTACGGCGTGGGCACGCGCATGAACACCTCCGCCGATGCGCCCTACTTCGACTGCGCCTACAAGCTGCAGGAGTACGACGGCGAGCCGCGCCGCAAGCGCTCCGAGGGCAAGGCCACCTGGCCGGGGCGCAAGCAGGTCTGGCGCGCCTACGACGCCGACGGGCGATTCGCGGGCGACACGCTCTCGCTCGCCGACGAGCCGCAGGCGGGCGAGCCGCTACTGGTGCCCTTCGTGCGGAGCGGTGCGGCGGCGCGCGCGCGTACCACGCTCGCTGAATCCCGCGATCTCGCCAGGCGGCAGATGGCGCGGCTTCCCGAGCCGCTTCGCTCGCTGCAGGCCGCCACGCCGCCCTATCCCGTCGTGGTGACCGAAGGGCTGCGCAAGCTCGCCGCGCGGATCGACGCGCGGACCTGACCCTCACCCCGAAAAACGCCCCTCATCCCCGACCCTTCTCCCAAGGGAGAAGGGAGATTTTCGCTCCCCTCTCCCTTGGGAGAGGGGCTGGGGGTGAGGGTACCTAAGCGCCGATCCGCGCCGCGACGCTCTTCGCCGCAATCCGCATCGCCTCCTCGGCATCCTGCGCGTCGACGATGACGGCGGTATCGAGCTCGTCTTCGAGCAGGGGCTCGAGCTTGGCGATCTGGCGTTCCAGCACTGGAAGCCCAGCTTCCGACGCGTCGGCGCCTTCGCGCTCGCGCCGTGCCACTCGCTCGCGCAGCACCTCCTCCGGCGCCGCGCAGGCCACCAGGACGAAGGGCACGCCCCGGGCGCGCGCGAGCTCGCGGAACATCCCGCGCCAGGCGCGCTTGAGGAAGGCCGCGTCCACCACGACGGGATAGCCCGCCGCCAGCGCCTGGCCCGCAAGCGCCGTGAGCCTCCCGTAGGTCATGCGGTCGGCCTCCTGGGTGTACAGCCCGGCGCCCGGAGCGCTGTCGGTGCGCGCCAGCGCGTCCAGCCCGTGCAGGCGCTTCCTTTCGACGTCGGAGCGAAGCCGCACCGCGCCGAGGGCCTCCACCAGCCGCACCGAGACCGTGGTCTTGCCGGAGCCGGAGAGCCCGTGCATGGCGATCACCGCGGGATGCCGCGGGCGCGCGAGCCGCTGCGCCAGCTCGAGATGCCCGCGGTACGCGCTCGCCGAGCGCTCCCGGTCCGCGGCCGCGATCCCGGGCTGGTGCGCGCGGATGCACGAGACCTTGGCGCGCACCATGGCGCGGTAGACGAGGTAGAAGCGAAGCGCCGCGAGGCCCGCGAAGTCCCCCGTCTCGGCGAGGTACACGTCCACGAAGCGGTGGGCGAGCGCGTCCAGGCCGTGGTGCACGAGGTCCATCACGGGGAAGGCCACCTCGCTCATCACGTCGATCCAGCGGAACTCGTCGTTGAACTCGATCGCGTCGAAGGCRCACGGSCGGCCSTCGAGCAGCGCCACGTTGCCCAGGTGCAGGTCGCCGTGGCACTCGCGCACGAAGCCCTCGTGCTTGCGGCGCGCGAAGAGCGGCTCGAGGCGGTTGAACTCGCGTAGCGTCCACGAGGCGAGCGCCTGGCGGGCYTCGCGCGTGTCGTCCAGGCCGTCGAGGAGCTCGAGCTGGGCGAAGTTGTCCACGGCCTCGGCGAGGATCTCCTGCGGCGATCCGTACGAACCCTCGGCGCCCGCCCTCGCCACGCCCGCGTGGAAGCGCGCCACGGAGCGCGCGAAATCCTCCACCTGCGCCGCGGTGAGCGCCCCGGCGCGGGCCACGCGGTCGAGGAGCGCCTCCTGCGGGAATCGCCGCATCTTCACCGCATGCTCGAAGGCCTCGCCCTGCCCGTCCATCGCGGGGTCGTCGGGCGATCCGGTGATCGGCACGACGGCCAGGTAGAGGCCGGGCGCGGTGCGGCGATTGAGCCGAAGCTCCTCCTCGCAGTAATGGTGCCGGGCCCGCGCGGTGGAGAAGTCCACGAAGCCCAGGTTCACCGGCTTCTTGATCTTGTAGGCGTAGTCGCCGGCCAGCAGCACCCAGGAGATGTGCGTCTCGAGGAGCTCGACCGCCTGCGCGGGATGCGGGTAGCGCCCCGGCTCGAGCAGGCGCTCGACGAAGGAGGCGGTCCTCGCGCGTTCGGCTCCCTCGGGCACGGCCCTGTCCTCAGTGTTCCTCGATGTGGGGAACCCTGTCCTCGGCCGGGGCGGAAGTGTCGGGATCGATCCAGTCGGCCACGCCGACCTGGGCCTCCATCTCGGCCAGGGACTCCTCGGACTCGAACTCCTCCACTTCGGAGACGGTACGGTAGCTCTCGATCGCCTCCACGAGGCTCGCGTACGGGCCGCTCTCGTGCCCGCCGGCGATGGGCTGAACCCAGAACCCGTCGGGGCGCTCGATGACGCGCACGTCCTCCAGCTCCGCGGCGGTCCCGGGGACGACTTGCGGCGCCTGCGGCTGCGCCTGGTTCCGGTTGCGGTTCACATTCCCTCCATGGGCGGCATGTTTTCGGACACGGGTCTGGCTATCTCTGCGACCATCACGTCGGTCGTGAGGATGAGGCCGGCGATCGAGGCGGCGTTCTGCAGCGCGGTGCGCGTGACCTTGCAGGGATCGAGGATCCCCATGGCCACGAGGTCGCCGTACTCGCCGGTGAGCGCGTTGTAGCCGAAGCCGTCGGCGCCGGCGAGCACGCGGTCGAGCACCACGGAGGGCTCGTCGCCGGTGTTGGCCACGATCTGCCGCAGGGGCTCCTCCAGCGCGCGCATGACGATGGCCACGCCGCGCGCCTGGTCGGCGTTCCCGGTGGCGAGCTTGCCCACGGCCGCGCGGGCGCGCAGGAGAGCCACGCCGCCGCCGGGGAGGATCCCCTCCTCGACCGCCGCGCGCGTGGCGTGCAGCGCATCCTCGACGCGCGACTTGCGCTCCTTCATTTCCGTCTCGGTGGCGGCCCCCACCTTCACGACCGCCACGCCGCCCGCGAGCTTGGCCGCGCGCTCGCGCAGCTTCTCCTTGTCGTAGTCGCTCGTGGCGTCCTTCTCCTGCTGCTTGATCTCGGCCACGCGCGCCT
Source organism: Betaproteobacteria bacterium (assembly GCA_003105245.1). Lineage (GTDB taxonomy): Bacteria > Pseudomonadota > Gammaproteobacteria > Burkholderiales > Usitatibacteraceae > FEB-7. The sequence goes on from PQAI01000220.1 coordinate 10,772, forward strand.
TCACCTTCTCCGGGTCGCCGCCGCCACCGATGATCGTGGTGTCGTCCTTGTCGATCTCCACGCGGCGCGCGTGCCCCATTTCGCCGAGTCCCGCGTGCTCGAGCTTGAGCCCGGCCTCCTCGGAGATGACGCGCCCGCCGGTGAGGATCGCGATGTCCTGCAGCATGGCCTTGCGCCGGTCGCCGAAGCCGGGCGCCTTCACGGCACAAGTCTTGAGAACCCCGCGCAGCGTGTTGACCACGAGCGTGGCCAGCGCCTCGCTCTCGACGTCCTCGGCGATGAGGAGCAGCGGCCTTCCCGCCTTGGCCACGAGCTCCAGCACGGGCAGCAGCTCGGGGAGGTTGGACACCTTGCGGTCCACGGCGAGGATGTAGACGTCCTCCAGCACCACGCGCAGCTTCTCGGCCGTGTTGATGAAGTACGGGGACAGGTAGCCGCGGTCGAACTGCATGCCCTCGACCACCTCCAGCTCGCTCGTTAGGCCGGAGCCGTCCTCGACGGTGATCACGCCCTCCTTGCCCACGCGCTCCATGGCGTTGGCCACGATGTCGCCGATGACGCGGTCGTTGTTGGCCGAGATGGTGGCCACCTGCGCGACCTCGGTGCGCGAGCCGCAGGGCCTGGCCATGCGCTTCAACTCCGCGACCACCGCCTCGACGGCGAGGTCGATGCCGCGCTTGAGGTCCATCGGGTTCATGCCGGCGGCCACGTGCTTCATGCCCTCCACGACCAGCCCCTGCGCGAGGAGCGTGGCGGTCGTGGTCCCGTCGCCGGCGACGTCGGARGTCTTGCTCGCCACCTCGCGCACCATCTGCGCGCCCATGTTCTCCAGCGGGTCGGGCAGCTCGATCTCGCGCGCGACGATGACGCCGGAGTTGATGATCGTAGGGGGGCCGAAGGAGCGCTGGAGAACGACGGTGCGGGCCCGCGGCCCGAGCGTGCAGCGCACGGCGCGGGCCAGCTGGTTCACTCCCGCGACGATCTTCGCCCGGGCGTCCTCACCGAACACGATCCGCTTGGCGGCCACGGCGATTGCCTCCTGACGATTCCAAGCTACCCCGGGGGGGTGGGGGATAGTTGACCCGGGTCAATATGCCCCTCATCCCCGGCCCTTCTCCCTTGGGAGAAGGGAGAACTACTCCCCTCTCCCGCTTGCGGGAGAGGGGTCGGGGGTGAGGGTCGAAGCTAGAAGTGATGCCTGCCGGCGCTCACGCGCCTGGCCTGCGTGCCTTCGCCGCCGGCTTCCTCGAAGAACTGGACGTCGATGCCGGGGCCCAGTTGGTCGAAGAGCGGGTAGACGACGTTCTCGCGGCTGAAGTAGAGCTCGCGCCCGTCGGAGGCCTCGATGAAGCCGAAGCCCTCCTCGGCCAGCACGCGCGCGACCTTGCCGTGCTGCGGCGTGGCGTGGACCTTCACCTCGCCTCGCGTGGCGCGCCAGGTTTCCTCGAGGCGGCGGCGCGCGGCCCCGAAGGCGTCGCGGACGGCGACGTACGGGTCCTCGTGATGGTGCAGGCGCGAGACGATGGCCGGGTGGCCCGGCACGTGCAGCTCGATCCTCACGCCGAAGTGCTTGCCCTGCTGGTGATGCCGGTGCGCCTCCTCCACGGTGACCCGGCAGCTGGTGATGTTGGGGTGGAACTGCTCGAGCTTGGCCGCCTTGTCGCGGATGCGGGCCTCGAGGGCCTCCGACGGCGGCATGTCGCGGAACATGACTTGAAGTGCGCTTTGCATGGCGTTCCCTCTTCCCGTTCGTGTGTGGCACCACGGGGATACAGCCACACTTTCACCCTAGCCCCGGGGACGGGGGCGCCCTTGACGTGCGTCAACCCTCGACCGTCCCTAGAATAGGGCGATCATGAGCCGCCCTCCCCGCATCGGACTGGCCCTGGGCAGCGGCTCGGCGCGGGGCTGGTCGCACATCGGCGTGATCCGTGCCCTGGAGGCCGCGGGGATCTCCCCGCAGGTCGTCTGCGGCACCTCGATCGGGGCGCTGGTGGGCGCGGCCTACGCGGCCGGCGAGATCGAGCGCCTGCACGACTGGGTGCGCACGCTACGCTGGCAGGCGGTCGTGAGCCTGATCGACCTGCGGATGAACGGCGGCCTCATCGCGGGCGGAAAGCTCGTCGATTTCTTCCGCACCCACTATCGCGACGAAGGCATCGGGCGGCTGCCGCGGGGATTCGGCTGCGTGGCCACGGAGCTCGGGAGCGGGCGCGAGATCTGGCTGCGGGAGGGACCCGTCATCGACGCAGTGCGGGCCTCGATCGCGCTGCCCGGGCTCTTCACGCCGGTGGAGCGCGACGGGCGCCTGCTCGTCGACGGGGGCCTCGTGAACCCCGTGCCCGTGTCGCTGTGCCGGGCGATGGGCGCGGACGTGGTCATCGCCGTGGACCTCAACTGGGACCTCATCGGGCGGCGCAGGTGGGTGCAGGAGTCCCGGAGCGACAAGGCCGGCGACACGCCCTCGGTGCTGGAGGTCCTCTCCACCAGCCTCAACATCATGCAGGTGCGCATCACGCAGAGCCGGCTCGCGGGCGAGCCCGCCGACGCAGTGATCCGGCCGCGGCTGGCGGGGTTCGCGGCCATGGACTATCACCGGGCGGAGGTCGCGATCGCGGAAGGCGAGCGCGCGCTGCAGCGGGAGCTGCCCCTGATCGAGGAGCTGCTGGGCCGCCGTCCCGCCTAGGGGCGCGGCTTCTTCGCGGTTTCGGCGTCCACCCAGGCCTCGATGTCGCCGACCAGCGCCGCGAGCGCCTGGTTGAAGCCGCGCACCGCGCCTTGCGCGTCGTAGGAGGCAGCCGGGGCGGAGCGCGTGAAGCTGCGGCGGGCGAGCACCGCGCGGGAGGCCGCATCCTCGAGGCGGGCCGAGACCGTGATGCGCGCCGCGCCCGGCTCCTCGGCGGCATCGTGGTAGATCTCCTCGAGGTGCGTGACGAGCACGGTGCCGGCCTTGCCGGTGCCGCCCAGGCGCGATTCGAGCTGCGCGTGGACGCTGCGCGCGGGGCGCTCCGTCCAGTGGTTGAACTGGTAGTAGGCGCGCACGCCCGGCGCGCGGCTGAAGGCGATGTCCTGCGTGTCGTAGAAGCTCGCCGAGGAAGTCGGCTCGACCGCCACGGGGCCGCCGGCGCGCGGCGCGGCAGCCGCTTGCGCCTCCAGGATGAAGAAGCGATCCGGCTCCCGGGGGCCGGGCACGGAACAGCCGGCCAGGCAGGCGGCCAGCACGAAAGCGGGAACGGGCCTCATCGCGTCTTCTCCCCGGGGCCGAGACCGCCCTCGGGCGGTCCGTAGATGATCACGCGCGGGTCGCGCAGCCGCCCGGCGGCCGCGCCGAGGGAATCGGCCGCCGCGCGCACCGAGCGCGCCGTCTCGCGCAGGTCCTCGTTGCCGCCCGCGAGGAGCGTGTCCGCCCGCTTCGCGATCCGGTCCATGTCGGCGCTCATCTTGCGCACGGCCTCGCGGATCTCGCCCACCGAGGCGGAGGCGTCGGCGCCCAGCCCCGAATACCGGTCGGTGAGCGTCTTCGCCTCCGACCTCACCTCGGCCGACAGGGCGCGCATCTCCTCGGCGGCGCTTCCCACGGAGACGAAGGTCGCGTCGGCCTTCGCGAGGAGCGCGTCCACGCGCCCCGAGGCCCGGCGCAGGTTCTCCACGATCTCCGTGATCGCGGCGATGTTCTCCGGCGTGAGGGTGCGGTTCAATCGCTGCATGGTGTCGTCGGCGCGCTGCGCGAGCTGCGTGATCGTCTCCGACACCTGCTGCGCCGGCGCCTCGCCCTCCCGGATGACGGGATAGGGCTCGCCCGGCGGCGCCTCCTCCAGCAGCGGGCTGTCCTCGGTGGCGTTGGCGAGCTTCACGGTGGCCAGCCCCGTGACGAGGTGGCGCTCCGTGGTGGCGGTGGTGCTCTTGCGCACGGGCGTGCCCTTGTCCACGGCGATGATGAGCTCGACCGCGCCCTTGGCGTTGGGCGAGAAGCGGAACCCCGCCACGGTGCCCACCTTGATGCCGCGCATGGTGACGTGGCTGCGCGGCTCGAGCCCCTCGAGGGAGTAGCGCTCGAAGTAGATCTTGTAGCGGTGGGCGTCCGCGCCCTCCCCGCTGCTCCTCAGCCACACCACGGCCACCGCCAGCAGCGCGACCAGCAGGAGGGCGGCGGCGCCGACGATCGTGTACTTGGCTTCGGGTTCCATGGTCAGGCGCGGCTCGCGAAATAGGCCTTCAGCCAGGGATCGTCGATCTGGCGCACGGCGTTCACGGTGCCGTCGGCGATGAGCTTGCCGCCGGCCAGCGCGATGACGCGGTCGGCGATGGAGACGAGCATGTCGAGATCGTGCGTCAGGAACAAGACGGTGAGCCCCAGGCTGTCGGCCAGCGCGCGAAGCAGCCGGTAGAAGTCGCGCGCCCCGACAGGATCGAGCCCCGAGGTCGGCTCGTCAAGGAAGAGCAGGTCCGGCTCCAGGGCCAGGGCCCGGGCGAGGCCCGCGCGCTTGCGCATGCCGCCGGAGAGCTGCGCCGGGAACTTGGTCGCCGCGTCCGGGGGAAGCCCCACGAGGGCGAGCTTGAAGCCGACCAGGGGCGCGACCACGTCCTTGGGCAGGCTCGTGTGCTCGATGAAGGGGACGGCGATGTTCTCCGCCAGCGTGAGCGACGAGAAGAGGGCGCCGTCCTGGAAGAGCACCCCGAAGTGCGCCCGCAGCTCGTTCATCGCCTCCGGCGCCGACTGCCACACGTCGGCGCCCAGGAGCTCGATGCGACCGGCCGTGGGCCGCACCAGGCCGATGATCTCGCGCAGCAGCACGGACTTGCCGCTGCCGCTTCCCCCGATGAGCGCCACGACTTCCCCGCGCCGGATGGAGAACGAGACGCCGTCGTGCACCACCTGCGTGCCGAAGCGCGTCACGACCGACTCGACGCTGAGCACGCGCTCCATTCAGATCCCCATGTTCTGGAAGGCCACCGCGAAGATCGCGTCCAGCACGATCACCCAGACGATGCACTGCACCACGGTGGAGGTGGTGTTCTCGCCGAGGCTGCGCGCGTCGCGGCTCACCTGCAGGCCCATGCAGCAGGCGATGATCGCCACGACGGCGGCGAAGGCGGGCGCCTTGCCCAGGCCGATCACGAAGTGGCGCAGCTCGAGCGCGCTGTGCACCCGGTCCAGGAAGACCTGCGGCGCGATGTCGAGCTGCCAGGTGCCCACCAGCATGCCCCCCGCGATGCCCGCCACGTCGCCCACGAACACGAGGAGCGGCAGGGCCACCATGAGGGCCAGGAGCCGCGGGATGACGAGCACCTGGATGGGGGAGAGCCCGAGCGTGCTGATGGCGTCGATCTCCTCCTCCACCTTCATCGTGCCGAGCTGGGCGGTGAAGGCCGCACCCGAGCGCCCGGCCACCAGCACGGAGCTCAGGATCGGCGAGAGCTCGCGGCAGATGCCCAGCCCGATGCCGTCGGCCACGAAGAGGGTCGCGCCGTAGCGCTGCGCCTGCACGCCCAGCACGTAGGCGATCACCACGCCGATGAGGAAGTTGACCAGCGCCACGATGGGCACGGCGTCGATGCAGACGGCCTCGAACTGCGAGACCGTCTCGCGGCTGCGGAAGAGGCGCGGGTTGCGGGCCAGGCGCGCGAGCTCGCTCGCCACGACGCCGACGAAGTCCACGTGCGAGCGCAGGAGCCGGCCCACGTCGACCACCGCCGAGCCCACGCGCTGCAGCAGCCCCAGGTGCACCGTGTGCCCCGAGGCGGGCGGCGTGAGCATGCGCTCGTAGACGAGGAGCAGGAGGCGCTCGTAGCGCGGGTCGAAGCCRCGCCCKGAGACSGACTCGCGCGTGCAGCCGATCTCGCCCAGGTGCTTGAGCAGGACGAATCCGGCGGAGGTGTCKAGGGACTCGAGGCGGCTGCCGTCGAGGACGAACTTGGTGCGGCCCCGCAGGTCCAGGGCGCGCAGCCGGCGCGCGATGGCCTCGGCGTGCGGAAGGCGCCAGGCACCGGACAGGTAGAGGACGTCGCTGCCGTCCTCCTCGCTGCGCTCGATCCAGTTCGAGGAAGGGAAGGTCTCGGCCATCGCAGCGAAAGCCTACCACCGACCCGCGGGCGGCGCTGCGGTCCTCCCGGGACGCGAAATGCGACGGGCGATGACTTTGGCCTATATTGGCACCCGTCGACAGGGCAAAGGCGCCCGCACCATGGACACGAAGATCGATCCGGCCCATCCCGCGCGAACCGCCGGTGCCGCGAACCCGGGACGGCTTCCCGCGAATCGCTGGCCTGCGTGGGCGGCCGCGGCACTGCTCGCCCTTGCGGCGGCCTGCGGCGGCGGCGGGAATGCGGAGAGCGTCCCCGCCCCCCCGGTGAAGGCGGACATCGCGCTCCTCTTCTACGGCAACAGCCACACCCGCACGAACGACGTCCCGGGCCTGGTTGCCGCCCTCGTGAGGGCAGTGCGCCCCGGGCGCAGCGTGGAAGCGGTGACGGCTCCCGGAAGCCAGTTCCTCGACGAACGGTTGTCCGATGCCGCTTCGCGCGAAGTCCTCGCGAGCCAGCGCTGGAGCGCCGTCGTGTTCCAGGCGCAGAAGTACAGCGCGAGCGGCCAGTTCTCCTACTCGACCGCCGAGGCCGCGCAGTGGGTGCGGCTCGCGCGCGATGGCGGCGCAGTGCCGGTTCTCTTTCCGGAGTGGCCGCGCCTGGGTGTCGACGAGACGCAGCGCATCTTCGAGCTGTACGTGTCCATCGCCGCCCAGGCCCCGGCGTGCGTGGCACCCGTCCCGCAGGCCTGGGACATCGCGCTTTCACGCCAGGCGCTCCTGCCGCTGCATGCGCCGGACGGCAACCACTCACAGCCTGCCGGCGCGCTGCTCGCCGCGCTCGTGATCGCCTCGACCATCGCGGGAGACTCCCCGGCCGCGATGCCGACGCTCGCTGCCCTCGCCGTCGATGCCGCCACGCAGGCGGACCTGCGCGCGGCCGCCGCGCAGGCCGTGGTCGGCCAATCGCCGCGCCGCTACTGCCCGGCCGACACCTATCCCGGCTGAGGCCGCGGCCCGGGCGGCCTGCCCCGGCGAGGCGTCACTGGCAGGCTTCGCAATCCGGGTTGTCGATGGAGCAGAACTTCCCGGCCGCCTCCGAAGCGCCCTCTCCCGCCCCCTCGCCTATCGCCCCGAGACCGCCGCCCAGGCCGCCGTGGGCCGGCACGGCGTTGAGTTCCCCGCCCTTGCCCGTGGACTTCTCGGCGGAGGTCGCCGCGAGCGTGCGCAGGTAGTAGGTGGTCTTGATTCCCCGCAGCCAGGCGAGCTTGTAGGTCTCGTCGAGCTTCTTGCCGGAGGCGCCGGCCATGTAGATGTTGAGCGACTGCGCCTGGTCGATCCACTTCTGGCGGCGCGCGGCCGCTTCCACGACCCACTTGGTCTCCACCTCGAAGGCGGTGGCGTAGAGGCTGCGCAGCTCCTGCGGGATGCGGTCGATCTTGCCGATGGAGCCGTCGAAGTGCTTGAGGTCGGCGACCATGACGGTGTCCCAGAGCCCGAGCTTCTTGAGGTCGCGCACCAGGTGCTCGTTCACCACCGTGAACTCGCCCGAGAGGTTCGACTTCACGTAGAGGTTCTGGTAGTTGGGCTCGATGGAGGCCGACACGCCGATGATGTTCGAGATGGTCGCGGTCGGCGCGATGGCCACGCAATTGGAGTTGCGCATGCCGTGCGCGGCGATGCGGGCGCGCAGGCTCGCCCAGTCCATCGACTCGGAGCCGTCGACCTCGACGTAGCCGCCGCGCTGCTCGAGGAGGAGCTTGAGCGTGTCCTGCGGCAGGATCCCCTTGTCCCACAGCGACCCGGCGTAGGTGGAATAACGCCCGCGCTCCTCGGCGAGCTCCGTGGAGGCCCAGTAGGCGTAGTAGCACACCGCCTCCATCGAGCGGTCGGCGAATTCCACCGCCGCGTCCGAAGCGTAGGGCACGCGAAGCTCCTGCAGCGCGTCCTGGAAGCCCATGATGCCCAGGCCCACCGGACGGTGGCGGAAGTTGGAGTCGCGCGCCTTCTTCACCGCGTAGTAGTTGATGTCGATCACGTTGTCGAGCATGCGCATCGCGGTGCGGATCGTGCGCCGGAGCTTCTCGTGGTCGATCGTCTTGCCGCCCCGGCCGTCGTCCTTCAGGTGCGCGACGAGGTTCACGCTGCCGAGGTTGCACACGGCGATCTCGGTGGCGTTGGTGTTCAGGGTGATCTCCGTATTCTTGGTGATCATCCCGTTCACGGTCCACGCGTGCGTTTCCGACTCGACCGCGAGGCAGTAGGCATCCTCGTTGGGAAGCGGCGTGAGGGACTTGAAAGTGCAATGCAGTTTCTGCTCGTATCCGCTCTTCTCGAGGTTGCGCAGGAACTGCAGCGCGGCATCGGAGTCGCGGCTCGCCGCGAGCCCCGTCACCTTCTCGGCAATGCGACAGCCGCGGATGGAGGTGATCAGCAGGCGGTACAACGGCTTCGACCAGTACTCCTTACGCCCGCCGTGCCCATCGGGCATCTCGTGCAGCTCGTGCCCCCGCATCACGTTGATCGACGACTTCACCCCGAAATTCGCCCAGAGTACCTGCAGGTCACGCACCAGCAGCTCGTCAGCGGAAGCAAGGCAGATGGTGGTCACCTCGCCACTGCTCATGATGTTGCCGTCGGCGTGGTACAGGCCGCGCAGGTACGCTTCAACCGTCTCCCGGCTCCCCTTCCAGACGAGGTCCGGCACGCGCGTCTTCGTTTCAGGCGTGAAGCCGTGCTCCGCGAGCTTGCGCTTGAGCGGCGCGGAAGACAGCCGCGCCTTCCGGGTCTTCGGATCGATGCGGAACACGGGCGTATTGACCGACGTGGTACGCAGGACCGTATTGCCCTCGAGAAGCGCGTGCACGACCTGCGTCGTCTCCTCGATCAGCCCGAAGTCCTGCTCCCAGATGTCGATGAAGACGTTGTGGCGGCCGAAGGTCCCATCACCGGCGACGAGGCCCATGACGTAGGCGAGCTTCGGCTCGTGCTGCTGGCCCCACAGGCCCTCCACCTGCTGGATGAGGAGCTTGTCTCCGGGCACCAGGTGCTGCGCTTCGACCCAACCACGGTCCTTCACCCAGACCTTGTGGTCGGGCGTGACCTTGTGCGAATAGCCCTCGTCGGTCTCGATCCTCACGATCGGGGCGTTCGGCCGAGGCAGGAGCATCTCGGAGGCATCGTAGACCCCGTCGAGGCCGACCACCTTGTTGCGGCCACCAAGCCGATAGAGCTCACCCACGGTGAGCATGCCGCGATCCGTCACCACTCGCTGGTCCGCCGTCATGCAACACAAGTTGGACGAGTGCACCACCCCCACGTGCTGCTGCGGGCTCCTCAGGTTGCACGGATCCTTGAACGTGATCCACGGGTGCCCCGTCTCGAAGAGCATCGAGAGCATCTTGCGCCAGAGCGTGAGGGCCGGGACCTTGCGGAAGAGCTTGAGCTCGCCTCTCGCGGCCTTCTCCTCGTAGCGCGTGTAGGCCTCCTCGAAGGCCTTGCCGAACTTGTCGTGCAGGTCCGGGCAGTCCGAAGGCGAGAAGAGCGTCCACTCGCCGCCCTCCATCACGCGCTTCATGAAGAGGTCGGGGACCCAGTTCGCCGTGTTCATGTCGTGCGTGCGGCGGCGGTCGTCGCCGGTGTTCTTGCGCAGCTCGAGGAACTCCTCGATGTCGAGGTGCCAGGTCTCGAGGTAGCAGCAGACTGCTCCCTTTCTCTTGCCGCCGTTGTGAGCGAGGCCCGCCTGCGTCATGTACGACTCGTCCGTCTCGACCTTGAGGTCGAAGACGAAGGGCTTGGGCGTGATCTCCTCGACTGACGTGATGCGCGAGAAAAGCTTGCCCTCGATCTCGAGCCAGTTGCGTTTGGCGATCGGCTTGCAGCCCACGAGGGATGCGACTTCGGGCACCGCCGGAATGCGCAGGTCGTACGCCCTGGTCGTGCCGCCGAAGGTGGCCGTGGAGCCGTCCGAGCGCGTGGCCGTGTGGTCGTTCTGCCGTTCCCGGTACTGCCCGGCGGTGGGCACGCCCACGCGCAGGAGCTGGTAACGCAGCCCATCCACGAGCGGCTTGGAGGTGTTGGTGAAGTAGATCTCCTTGCCGCGCGAGACGCCGCCATCGGTCTCGAGGAGGCCGCGGATCATGGCGAGCGCATGGCCCCTGGGCAGGTGTGCAAGGCGGCGCGCAATGCGCTTCTTCCCGGCCTCGTCGTAAAGGTCCTCGTGCGTGAAGGGCATCGTGGGCGCGCCCGCGCCGACGATCCGGCCCGTGGTGCCATCGCGCACCACGCCACGGCCCGAGGCCCATCGGACCTGGCCGTAGTTCTCGCCGCGGGAGGCCTCCCAGAAGTGAATGCCGCGCTCGGCGAGGTAGGCGCGCGCGAAGGCGAGGTGCTCGTCCTTGAGGGGATTGCCGGAAACGCCCCACTCCAGGCCGTCCTTCGAGAGGTGCCCGTCGCCCAGCAGAATGCCGTAGAAGCGCGCGTCGTCCTCCGTGAGCCCTGCCGCGTGCACCACTTCGGTCGGGATGACCTGCGCCACGTAGTCGCCGGCACGCAGCTGCCCGGCTTCCACCCACTCGGCCTTCACCTTGCCCTTGGCAAGCCAGGCGCGCGTGCGGCTGTTGGCCTGCTCCATCGGCACGCCGCGGATGGCGTAGAACGGGTGGCCTGCCGTGACGAGGAGCGGATCGATGGCGTGCTTCACCTTCACGGCCACCATGGCGTCCTTCTGGTTGTAGGCGAACCGGCGCTCCACCTCGCGGTATTGGCCCGATTTCCCCAGGACCAGGTCGCCGGGTTCGACATCCTTGATCGCCTTCAGGCCATCGGCGGTGTACACGCCGGTATCCGGCGCGAAGCACTGATTCACGGCTACGGCGGTATCCGAAACAACTTTCAGGAAAGGAATGATTCCCTGGCTCTTCCCGTTCGTCCCCTTGATGTACGCGCCGAG
>PQAI01000221.1 GCA_003105245.1 Betaproteobacteria bacterium
GGCCGCATCCTGCTGGTGAACGAGAAGTTCCTGGCGGTGTCGGGCTTCGCGGAAGCGGAGGTGATCGGGAACAACCCGATCGGGCTGGGCCTCTGGGCCGAGCCGGCGCAGCGCGACGTGTGGGTGGGCCGCATGCGCGCGCAGGGCTCGGTGCACGACTTCGAGGTCGAGTTCGTCGTGAAGGGCGGGCGCCGGCGCACCTTCCTGATCTCGGGCGAGCGGGTGGAGATCCGCGGCGAGGCGTGCATCGTGATGGTGGCGCGGGACATCACCGACCGCCGGCGCCAGGAGGCGCTGGTCTCGCGGATCGCGCAGGGCGTGGTCTCGCAGACCGGCGAGTCCTTCTTCCGCTCGCTCGTCGGGCACCTCGCGCGCGTGCTCGACGCCGACCTCGCCTTCGTGGGGGAGATCCGGCCCGACGACCCCGGGCGCGTGCGCACCATCGCCGCCGACTCCGGGCAGGGGCCGGTGGCCGACTTCGAGTACGAGCTCGCGGGCTCGCCCTGCGAGACGATCATCGGCGGCGGCCTGTGCGCCTATCCGGACCACGTGGCGGAGCTCTTCCCGCGCGACGTCGGGCTCGCCCGGCGCGGCATCAACGCCTACGTGGGCGCGCCCCTGGGCGATGCGCGTGGCCGCCCGCTGGGGCTCATGGCGGTGCTCTTCCGCAACCCGCTCGAGGACGCGTCGTTCGTCGAGAACCTGCTGCGCATCTTCGCCTCCCGCGCCTCGGCGGAGCTCGAGCGCGGCCACCACCTGCGGGCCCTCGAGCACCTCGCGCACCACGATCCGCTCACGGACCTTCCCAACCGCGTCCTGCTCAAGCGGTGCGTGGACGCGGGGCTCGAGGCCGAGGACGCGACGGGCGCGCTGCTGCTCGTGGACCTCGACCGCTTCAAGGAGATCAACGACACCCTGGGGCACCCCGTGGGCGACGTGCTGCTTCAGCGCGTGGCCGCGGAGTTGCGCGAGGGCATGGCCGGCTTCGCGGGCGGCTGCGTGGCGCGGCTGGGGGGCGACGAGTTCGCGCTCTGGATCCCGGGCGCGGGCAGCCGCGACGCGGCCGCGTCGGCGGCGAAGCGGGTGCTGGAGCTGCTCACCGCGCCCATCGAGATCGAGGGCTACCGGCTCGGCGTGGGCGCGAGCGTGGGCATCGCGCTCGCGCCGGCGCACGCCACGACTTCCAGCGGGCTGCTGCGTTGCGCCGACGTCGCGATGTACGCGGCCAAGCGCACGGGCTCCAGCTACGCCACCTACGACGCCACGCAGGACCCGTACTCGACCGAGCGCCTGGCCCTGCTCTCCGAGCTGGGCGGGGCCGTGCGAGGCGGCGAGCTGCGCGTGCACTACCAGCCGCGGGTGCGCCTGGCCGACGGCGCCGTGCGCGGCTTCGAGGCGCTCGTGCGCTGGAGCCATCCGCGCCACGGGCTCCTGCCGCCGGCGCGCTTCGTGCCGCTGGCCGAGCTCTCCGACGTGATCCAGCCGCTGACGCTGTGGGTGCTGGACGAGGCGCTGCGCCAGCAGCGCGCCTGGCGCGACCTCGGGCGCGAGCTCGCCGTCTCCGTCAACCTCTCGGCCCGCCACCTGATGGACGACGGCTGCGCCGCGCGCATCGCCGAGGTGCTCGCGCGCACCGGCGCGCAGCCTTCCGCCCTCGAGCTCGAGATCACCGAGAGCGCCATCATCGCCGACCCCGAGCGGGCGAGCGCCACCGTCGAGCGCATCCGGGCCCTCGGCGTGCGCGTCGCGATCGACGACTTCGGCACCGGGTTCTCGTCGCTCTCCCACCTGAAGCGCCTGCCGCTCAACGCGCTCAAGATCGACGTCTCCTTCGTGCGCCAGATGCTCGGCAGTTCCGCCGACCGCGTGATCGTGGAATCGACCATCCACCTCGCCCACGACCTCGGGCTCGCCGTCGTGGCCGAGGGCATCGAGGACGAGGCGACCCTCATCGCGCTGCGCGCCCACGGCTGCGACGAGGGGCAGGGCTACTTCGTCGGTCGTCCCATGACCGCCGGCGATGCGTCGGCGTGGCTCGGTGTGGCGAGGTGATGGCGGTGCTTGCGAAGCGAGGCGGCGGGGATGTGTCGATCGCATTCCTGGGCAGGCAAGCGTGACCGTCGGATGGGTGCCCGGAAATTCGCGGTCCGCCAAACACGTCGTACCGCGAATTTCCACCCATCTAATGGCGACGGCGCTGCGCTTTGTCGCCCTGCGACGGTCGCCTGCCAAGGAATGCGATCGACACATCCCCGCCGCCTCGCCCGCACTCCGTGGAGCCGGCACCGAGTCGTCCGGCGCCCGACCCTCGCGGCCAGGGCTCCACGAGTGTGCGGCGTCGAACGCGCCACGGAGTATCCATTGCGGACGGGGATGAGGAAGTTGCTGCGGATTCCATGGCACGCGATCGTCTAGGTTGACGAGGCGAAGCACCGTCAACATTGGATGGGTAAAAAATCGGGGCACGACGTGTTTGGCGGGCCCCGATTTTTTGGGCACCCATCCGGACGATCACGCTTGCGTGCCCTGGAATCCGCAGCAACTTCCTCATCCCCGTCCCATTCCGCTTTCGCCGCTTCCGTTGCCGCCTTCGTCGCGTCCTTGGCGGACACGGCGTCTCGTCAGCCACCCGTTCCGCGGTCGGGGGCGAGGTCGGTGGCGGCGCGGGAGCCGACGGGGGTGTCCCAGAGATCGGCGGCGTCGACGGAGAGGCGGCGGCGCCAGTTGGGCCGCTCGCGGTCGGTGCCGGGGAGGTTGACGGCGCTCGTCTCGCCCGCGAGGTCGTCGGCCTGCACGAGGGCGAGCAGGCTCGGGGTGGCGCCCACGAAGCGGTGCAGTGCCTGCGCGACGGCCTCGTCCTCGGGCTCGTCGGGACCCGGATGCGAGGCCACGCCGGCATGGCCGAGGGCACGGGCGAGGTGGCCGCGGTCCTCGCCGCGCTCGGCGTGGGCCGCGGCGGTGGCGGCGTCGTCAGAGAGGCCGAGCGC
>PQAI01000222.1 GCA_003105245.1 Betaproteobacteria bacterium
CACGCCATCATCGCGATGCCCTCGGTCCCGTACCAGGTGCGCCGGCGCGTGGTGGAGATCTGCAAGCGCGCGCGCGTGTCGGTGCTCACGGTGCCTTCGCTCGACAACGTGGCCGGGGGAAAGCTCGCCTCGCCGAAGATCCGCAAGGTGGCGGTCGAGGACCTCATGAAGCGCGTGCCCGTGACCCTCGACGACGCGGGGCTGCACGATCTCCTCACCGGCAAGGTCGTCATGGTGACGGGGGCGGGCGGCTCGATCGGCTCCGAACTCTGCCGCCAGATCGCCCAGTTCCAGCCCTCGATGCTCGTGCTCTTCGAGCAGAACGAGTACGGGATGTACCGCGTCGACAACGAGCTGCGCGAGGGCTTCCCGGAGATGCCGGTGGCGAGCGTGGTGGGCGACGTGAAGAACGCGCTGCGCGTGGCGCAGGTGATGCACCAGTACTCGCCCTCGATCGTCTTCCACGCCGCGGCCTACAAGCACGTGCCGCTGATGGAGGAGCTCAATTCCTGGGAGGCCGTGCAGAACAACGTCTACGGCACCTACGTCGTGGCGCGCGCCGCGATCGACTACGGCGTGCGCAAGTTCGTGTTCGTCTCCACGGACAAGGCCGTGAACCCCACGAACGTGATGGGCGCCACCAAGCGCCTGGCGGAGATGGTCTGCCAGGCCCTGCAGGCCGGCACCGCCACGCGCTTCGAGATGGTCCGCTTCGGCAACGTCCTGGGAAGCGCCGGCAGCGTCATCCCGCGCTTCGAGGAGCAGATCCACCGCGGCGGCCCGGTCACCGTGACGCACCCGGAGATGGTGCGCTACTTCATGTCCATCCCCGAGGCGGCGCAGCTAGTGCTGCAGGCGGGCTGCATGGGCCTGGGCGGCGAGATCTTCGTCATGGACATGGGCGAGCCGGTGAAGATCGTCGACCTCGCGCGCGACATGATCCGCCTGTCGGAGCTTTCCGAGGACGAGATCAAGATCGTCTACACGGGGCTGCGGCCGGGAGAGAAGCTCTTCGAGGAGCTGCTGGCCGACGACGAGCACACGCGCCCGACGCCGCACCCGAAGCTGCGCGTGGCCAAGGCGCGCGACGCGCAGCCGCGCGAATGGCTCGACGAGCTCGTGGCGTGGCTCACGCAGGATCGCATCGCCACCGACACCGACGTGCGCCGCGACCTCAAGCGCTGGGTGCCGGAGTTCCAGTCGCAGGTCCGGCCCAAGCTCAAGGCGGTGCCGGGAGCTCGCGCGGCCTGACTGCGGGGAGGGGAATCGGTTGGCGCGCCCGACACGATTCGAACGTGCGACCCCTGCCTTCGGAGGGCAGTACTCTATCCAGCTGAGCTACGGGCGCGTAGGTCACGGATTCTAAACGACTTCGTGACCCCCCGTCCAACGCGAGGCGTGTCCTGCGCGGGGATCGCGGGCTATAATCGCGCCCTGCCCGACCCGATCGCGGCGCCCCCCATCCCGAGGAAGACATGACTTTCGACCACAAGCCCGACGCCGTCGAGAAGGAAATGGAATCGCATCCCGGCACTCTCGTCGCCTGGATAGGCATCGGGACGGTGTCCCTCGTCGTGGCCATCATCATGCTGGCCAACTTCGCCGTGGGCATGTGGGGCGGCCGCTCGCTCGAGAACGATCCCGCGATGGCGCCCGAGGCGCTCGCAAAGCGCATCGCCCCCGTGGCGAAGCTGCAGATCGAAGGGGCCGCCGAGGTGGCGCCCGCCGCGACGCCGGCGGCGAAGGTGGCCACCGTGACTCCCGCGGCCCCGGCCGCCGCCGGCGGCAAGCCCGACGGCAAGAAGATCTACGACACGACCTGCATGGCCTGCCACGCGACCGGCGCCGCGAACGCGCCGAAGCTGGGAGACAAGGCCGCGTGGGCGCCGCGCATCAAGACCGGTGCCGAGGCGCTCTACGCGAGCGTGCTCAAGGGCAAGGGCGCGATGCCTCCGAAGGGCGGCAACGCCGGGCTCGCCGATGCCGACGTGAAGGCCGCCGTCGACTACCTCGTGGCCGGCTCGAAGTAGCGCAGCCCGACGAGGCAAGGGATCACGAAAGGGCGATCTCCCGGTCGCCCTTTTTCGTTTCCGCCCATCCCCATGGCCCTGTACGCGATCGGCGATCTCCAGGGGTGCCTCGATCCCCTCGAGCGGCTCCTCGACGCGCTCGCCTTCGACCCGGCGCGCGACCGCCTGTGGTTCGTGGGCGACCTCGTGAACCGGGGGCCCGACTCGCTCGGCTGCCTGCGCTTCGTGAAGTCCCTGGGCTCGTCGGCGACGGTCGTGCTCGGCAACCACGACTTCCACCTGCTGTGCGTGGCCGAGGGCGTGCAGAAGACGCGCCGGCGCGACACCCTCGGGGCGGTGCTCGCCGCGCCCGATCGCGACGAGCTCCTCGACTGGCTGCGCCACCGCCCCCTCATGCACGTCGAGGGGGCCTTCGCGCTGGTGCACGCGGGGCTCCTGCCCGGCTGGACGGTGCCCCGGGCGCGCGAGCTGGCCGGGGAAGTCGAGGCGACGCTGCAGGGCGACCGGTGGCGGCCGTTTCTCGCCGCACTCTACGGCAACGAGCCCGACCGCTGGGACGACGGCCTCGCGGGCATCGACCGCCTTCGCGTCATCGTGAACGCCATGACGCGGCTGCGGCTGTGCGCGCCCGACGGCGCGATGAACCACGGCTACGGCGGCGAGCCGGGCGAGCGCGCCTCGGGCATCCCGTGGTTCGAGATGCCCGGCCGCGCGAGCGCCACGCACACGATCGTCTGCGGCCACTGGTCCGTGCTGGGGCTCAAGCTCGCCCCCAGGCTCATCGCGCTCGACACCGGCTGCGTCTGGGGGCAGAGCCTCACGGCGGTGCGCCTGGGTGATCGCCGCCTCTGGCAGGTGGGGTGCGCGGGGGCGGGAGCCCCAGAAGACTAGCCACGCGCTCGTGCGCCTGCGCGGCCACCTGCTGGCGCGTGAGGCCGTCGGTGTCGATGGGGTGCGCGAAGGCCACGCGCACGATCGTCTCGCGCGTGCGGACGACGAGCCCCAGCGATTGCGCGAACGAGAGGTCGTCCACGTAGGCCACCGCGCGAAGCGGCGTGCCGTCGGGATGCTCGTAGCGCACGGCCACGGGATAGACGCGCGCGCCGTTGGCCACGGCCGGCTCGAAGAGCGAGCTGTGGAACTTGAGCAGGCGGTCGCCCTGCGTCGTCGTGCCCTCAGGGAAGAGCCCCACGCAGTCGCCCTGCGCGAGCGCGTCGTGCACCTGCGCGTTGATGCGCGCGGTGTCGTGGCGGCGCGCGCGGCGGATGAAGATCGTCCCCGACTGTTCCGCGAGCCAGCCCGCCAGCGGCCAGTCGCGGATCTCGCTCTTGGCGATGAAGCGGGTGTGGCGCACCGAGGCGATGGCGAAGATGTCGGCCCAGGAGACGTGGTTGGAGGCGATCATGGCGCCGTGGCGGGCGTGCGGCGGCGGCCGGCCTTCGTGGCGCACGCGGATCGCGAGGATCGCGAGGAGGTCCTGCGCCCAGCGCACCGCGATCTCGTGGCGGCGCGCCGGGTCGACGCGCGGCCACACGAAGCGCAGCGTGAGGAAGCCGGAGGCGACGTGGAGCGCGAGCCTCGTCCAGCGCAGGGCGCGGATGGCCCTCGGGGTACGGGTGGAGCCCAGGCGGGAGGTCAGTGCGAGACGCGGGTGGTGCCCTGCCCGGAGAGCACGCGCACGCGGTCGCCGACGCGGAAGCCCTCGCCGCCCGCCTGCACCACCGCGATGTACCGGCCGCTGTCCAGGAGCACCGTGATCTCGAGGCCCTCGCCCTTGTTGGCGTCGGCCTCGACCTGCGAGCCGATGATGCCGCCGATSACCGCGCCGGCCACSGCSSCSGCCRMSKRGCCGYKGCCCTKGCCCACGSTGCTKCCGGCGATGCCGCCCAGSATGGCGCCGGTGGYGSYSCCCASGCCSGTGTAGGGCGCGTCCAGSTKCACCACGCGRACSGCCTCCACCACGCCGAAKCGCACCGAYTGCTCGACGCCGGCCTGGTAGGCGCGGTAGTTGGAGCCGCCGTACGGGGGATAGGCGCAGCCCGCCAGCGAGACGGCGGCGACGGCCGCGAGGAGCGTTGCGAGGATTTTCGGGTTCATCCGGGTTCTCCCTTTCCTGTCGGCCCCCTGGGCCGCGTGAGCGCTACTGCAGCTTCTCGCCGAAGGCATCCGCGAACCGGCCCTCGACCTCCTCGCGGGACACGCGGTGGTTCTGTCCCCCGCGGTGCGCGATCTTGATCGAGCCCATCAAGGATGCCAGCCGCGCCGACCGGCGCCAATCCCACCCGCGGGCCATGCCGTAGAGCAGGCCGGCACGGAAGGCATCGCCGCAGCCCGTCGGATCGACGAGGCTATCCGGTTTAACGGCCGGCACGTGGATCTGTTGACCGGAAAAGTGGACGTCGGCCCCCTCGGCACCGCGGGTCACCACCACCGCCTCCACGCGCGTCGAGAGCTCCGCCAGGCTCTTGCCCGTCTTCTGTTCGACCAGGCGCGCCTCGTAGTCGTTCACCGTGAGGCACCGCGCCCCGGAGAGCATCTCCAGCACATCCTCCCCGGAGAACATCGGCAGGCCCTGGCCGGGGTCGAGGACGTACGGGATCCCCGCGCGGGCGAGGTCGCGCGCGTGCTCCACCATCCCCTGGCGCCCGTCGGGGGAGACGATCGCGAGGCGCACGCCGTCGGATTCCGCGATCCGGTTGAGGTGCGAGTGCGACATCGCGCCCGGGTGGAAGGCGGTGATCTGGTTGTCGTCGATGTCCGTGGTGATGAAGGCCTGGGCGGTGAACTCCCCGTCGAGCCGGCGAACGTGCCGGCGGGAGAGACCCAGCATGTCCATGCGCCGCTCGTAGGGCTCCGCGTCGTGTCCCACGGTGGCCATCACCAGCGGCTCCTCGCCCAGCAGCTTCAGGCTGTAGGCGATGTTGCCGGCGCAGCCGCCGTACTCGCGGCGCATGTCCGGCACGAGGAAGGCCACGTTCAGGATGTGGATCTGGTCGGGGAGGATGTGGTTCTTGAACTGGTCGCGGAACACCATGATGGTGTCGTACGCGATGGAGCCGCAGACGAGGATCGACATGCCGGGAAYGCCCTTCGGGARGAGGGGCGATTATACCGGCGAGGAAGCGCTCACCCCCGGTCGATGCGCGGCGGCCGGCGGCCGATGGACGGCATTGACGCCGGGGGCGGGCRGGGGAAGSATGGGGGCTGCCAWAAAAGGTTCGGCGCGSGGTGGKTTGCCGCGCGCCGTCGAGAACCCAGCCGGCGCACGCATTCTGCAGACAGGGCAAACCCATCGAAAGGTGGGGACGCAAAGTCACCGGTCTAACGGGCCCGCTCCTSGCGCGGCCCCACGATAGCGGGACTGCCGCAAGTGCGTCCTTCCTCCGCCGGGTCGGCCCGCGAAAGGCGGCGCCATGGCGAGCACCCCGCACGGCAACAACGTCGTTTCCCTCGACGCGCACGCGCGCGCCCGCGCGCGCCCCACCCCTCAGGAATGCGCGGCCATTCTCGCGCAGTGCCGCGAGCTGGCCCGCACGCGGCTCGCGGTAGCGCTCGGCATCGCCCTCGAGCGCGCCGAGGAGGATCTCTTCGCCTTGGCCGAGGCGGCCCGCGATGCCGAATCGCAGGGCCTGCACCTCGAGCTGCGTTCGCAGGCGCGCGCGCGCCGCCCGGCGCTCGAGGCGGCCTTCGGGCGCGAGCTGCTGGCCGCGTGGAACGCGCGCGTGAAGTCCGGCGGCGTGATCGATCCGGTGGGTGGAGCGCCGCTTTGCCTGGAGCTCGTGGACGACGAGGTCCTCGAGCACGGGCTCGCCGTGAAGGCGATGGCCGCGAGGCTGGGGGAGGCCTGCGAGGGCGAGCTCGGGGCGCTCACGCGCCGCATCGGCCACCTGCTGGGCAAGCCCGAGCTCGCGGAAGCCGACAATCCCGCAGGCGCGCACTCGCTGTGCGCGGCCCTCGAGGCCGCGGCCTCCGAAGCGCTCGAGGGCGGGCGCAAGGCGCGCCTCGCGCTGCTGCGCGCGCTGGAGCCGTCCCTGGCGCTCGAGCTAAGGCGGCTCTGCCAGGACCTCAACGCGGACCTCGTGGCGCGGCAGGTCCTGCCGGAGGTGAAGCCGGCGTACCGGCGCAATCCGGCGCCCCCGCCGCGACCGGCCGCGCAGGCGGGCACGGCGGCTTCCGACGTGCATGCCGCGCTGGTCGAGCTCCTCGGCGCCCTCGCCCCCCCGGGAGCGGCGGGCGCCGGCGGGCTCGCTCCCGCCACGCGCGGATTCGTGCGCACGCTCACCGCGCTGCAGCAGCCCGGGGCGACCGAGGCGTCGGCGGCCGAGGCGATCGCCAACGTGATCCGCGACCTCAAGGCCGCGCCGCAGTCGGCGGCGCTCCCGAACCTGGACGCGATGACCATCGACATCGTCGCGATGCTCTTCGACTTCGTCTTCGAGGACCGGCAGATCCCGCCCGCGGTGAAGGCGTTGCTCGCGCGGCTGCAGATCCCGGTGCTCAAGGTGGCGCTCATCGACCGCGCCTTCTTCTCGTCGCGCGCGCATCCCGCGCGCCAGCTCCTGGATCGCCTCGCGCGCGCGGCCATCGGCCTGGACGAGACGAGCGCCCGGGGGGAGGCGACGCTCGCCAAGCTGGGACACGTGGTCGGGCGCGTGCTCGCCGAATTCGACGACGAGCTCGCCCTCTTCTCCGAGCTCGCCGCCGAGATGGAGGCGTTCCTCGCGGGACAGGACGAGGCCGAGGAGGCGATCGTGGCGCGCACCGTGCGCCTGGTCGAGGAGCGCGAGCGCCGGGAGATCGCGCGGATACTGGCCGAGGACGAGGTCGACCGCCGGCTCGCGGCGCGCGAGTGGGTGCCCGAGGCGGTGCGCGCGATGCTCGGGGATGCCTGGGTACGCACCCTGGCGAAGGCGCACGTCGAGCATGGGGAGGGCTCCGAACCCTGGCGCTCGCTCGTGATCACCATGGACGAGCTTCTCTGGAGCGTGGAGCCCAAGACGCGCGCCGAGGACCGGCGCCGCCTCGTGGCCGGCATTCCCGCGCTCGTGGCGAGCCTGCAGTCGGGACTCGTCCGCGCCGGCGTGGACGAGGCGATGCGCGAAGCCTTCCTGGGCGCCCTCGTCGACTGCCACGCCGAGGCGGTGAAGTCCGGGCTCAAGGGTACCGCGATGCCGGAGAGGCTCCGCGCGAGACCGGAGCCGCCGACCGCGACGGCCGCGCCCGCGCTCGAGCGCGAGACGGTGCCCGCGGGCGACATCCAGGTCGAGGAGATCCGGCTGCGCTCCCCGCGCGGCGCCGCCCCGGTGCGCAACGTCTTCACGCGAACGGGCATCTGGACGAACGTGCAGCGCTACACCTGGGTGGAGTTCCGGCGCGAGGGGGCGCCGGCGCTGCGCGCGCGCCTGACCTGGATCAGCCCGGCCAAGGGCGTGTACCTCTTCACGAACTCCACGGCGAGCGCGGCGATCTCCGTCTCCCCGGAGGCGCTCGCGGAGCAGATGCGCCGGGGCGAGGCCCGCATCGTGGACGACGCGCCGCTCGTCGACCGCGCCGTCGACGCGGTGATGGCGAGCCTGCGCGACCGCGCCGCCTAGGGGTAGAAGAGCAGCAGCTCGTAGCCCGTGGGCCGCACGCGCGCCGTCTCCAGGCGCACGCTGATGAGCACCTCCGAGCCGCCCGCCATCACCTCGCCGGGCGCGGGCGCTCGCCCGAGGTAGTCGAGGGGGCGAAGCACCCGGCGCACGGCCGTCTGCCCGGTGATGTCGGTGAGCGTGAGCTCGAGGTGCGGGTACTCCTGGGCGCCGGGCGAGAGGTTGCGGATCCGCGCCTGCAGCGCGATCTGACCCGGCTTGCCGGGCACCTCGAGAAGCTCGGAGTCCTCGAGCTTCAGGGCGGATTCCTCGTTCACCCATGGCACGGTGCAGCCGACGTTGGCGCACGCGGACTCCAGGATCGGGCGCAGCACGGGGTACTGCTGCGCGAGGTGCGCCCGGAACGCGTAGGTGAGCTGCATCGCCAGCACGATCGCGAGGAGCGCCACGCCGAAGGACCAGGCGCGCGATACCCGCGCGGGCCCCGCCATCTCGAGGGAGGCCTCGTAGGAAGCGGCGGTGAGGACCGGCTCCGGCGCCCGCGCGGGCGCCGCGCCCGCCCGTGCGGGTGCCGGAGGCAGAGACGGTGGCGCAGGAGGCTCGGGCCCGGCGGCCTGCGCGGGCTCCGCCGCTTCGACGAGCAGGTCGGGCACGTCGGGCAGGTCCGGCATCGGCGGGATGTCGGTGAGCTCGGGCGCGTGCGGGGCATCCGGCGCCGCCGCCGGCGCAGCGCCGGGGGCATCGGTGCGCATGCGCTGGCCGAGGTCCGCCTCGCCGAGGTCCTCGAGCGCGGCGTGCGCCGCGGGCTTCGCGGCTCGCGCCGCGAGAAGCCGCGCGCCCGTGTCGTCGCCGGGGAAGCGCTCGAGGGACTCGAAGCCGTTGAACACGTCGTGGCACTGGCCGCAGCGCACCTGCCCCTGGCGCAGGTTGAGCTGCTCCGGCGTGACCCGGAAGCGCGCACCGCAGTGCTTGCAGGTGGTGACGAGCATCGCTAGGGGCCGGGCCGGCGCGTGCCGGCGAGGCAGACCCAGCCGCCCTCCTCGCCCGCGCCCGCCATGTCGAAGAAGGGCGCGTAGGCGGCCGCCACCTCGCCGGATTGCGCGGCGAGGATCCCGGAGAGCGCGATGCGCCCGCCGGGGCGGGTGTGGGCGGCGAGGAGCGGGGCCAGCATGCGCAGGGGATTGGCGAGGATGTTGGCGACGGTGAGGTCGGCCCGGATCTCGAGGGCGGCGTCGGCCGCGCGCACGTCGAGGTCGACCGCGTTGGCCGAGGCATTATAGCGAGCGGCCTCGAGGGCGAGCGGATCGATGTCCACGCCCACGGCGCGGCCGGCGCCGAGCTTCATCGCCGCGATGGCGAGGATGCCCGAGCCGCAGCCGTAGTCGAGGACGCTTTCGCCGCCGTGAACCTCGCGCTCGAGCCAGGCGAGGACCAGGCGCGTCGTGGGGTGGCTGCCGGTGCCGAAGGCGGCCCCGGGGTCGAGCACGATGTTCACCGCGTCCGCCTCGGGCGGCGAGTGCCAGGTCGGCACGATCCACACGCGGCTGCCTGCCCGGATGGGCTCGAACTGGCGCTGCGTCTCGCGCACCCAGTCGGTGTCCTCGAGGAGGTCGATGGCGGCGGGCTCGAGGCACTCGCAGGCGGCCTCGGCCAGCGCCGCGTCGAGGAGGGCCCGGGCGTCGGCGTCCTCGGGCAGCAGCGCCGCCAGGCGGCAGCGCGGCCAGACGCCGGGATCGGCGCCGGGCTCGGCGAAGAGGGCGCTCTCGGCGGCTGTTCCCGCGTCGGCGTCGGTGAGCTCGGTGGAGAGCGCGCCCGCGGACTCGAGGGCCTCGGCCACGGCGGCGGCGCGGCTGCCGGGCACCACCACGCTCAAGCGGCGCCAGGCCATGGCCGCTCCGCCCTCAGCCCTCGGCCTGGATCTGCTTGAGCGCCGCCATCTTCTCCTCGAGGTAGTGGATGCTCATGCCGCCGGCGATGAAGGCGGCGTCGTTCATGAGCTCCTGGTGCAGGGGGATGTTGGTGTGGATCCCCTCGATCACCATCTCGGACAGGGCGATGCGCATGCGCGCGATGGCCTGCTCGCGCGTGTCGCCGTGGGCGATGAGCTT
Source organism: Betaproteobacteria bacterium (assembly GCA_003105245.1). Lineage (GTDB taxonomy): Bacteria > Pseudomonadota > Gammaproteobacteria > Burkholderiales > Usitatibacteraceae > FEB-7. Next base: position 9,730 of record PQAI01000222.1, read on the forward strand.
GCCCACGAGCGAGTCGTAGTGCGGCGGCACGTAGTAGTTGTTGTAGGCGTGCGAGTCGTAGCGGATGCCCGGCCCGCCGGGCGTGTGGTACTGCGTGATGCGCCCCGGCGAGGGCGCGAAGGTCACGGGGTTCTCGGCGTTGATGCGGCACTCGATCGCGTGCCCGCGCTTCATGATGTCGCGCTGGCGGTAGCGCAGCTTCATCCCGGCGGCGACCCTGATCTGCTCCTGCACGATGTCGATGCCGGTGATCATCTCGGTGACCGGGTGCTCGACCTGCACGCGCGTGTTCATCTCGATGAAGTAGAACTCGTCGTTCTCGTACAGGAACTCGAAGGTGCCGGCGCCGCGGTAGCCGAGCTTGCGGCAGGCGTCCGCGCAGCGCTCGCCGATCCTCTCGATGAGCCGCGGCTTGATTCCCGGGGCGGGCGCCTCCTCGATGATCTTCTGGTGGCGCCGCTGCATGGAGCAGTCGCGCTCGCCCAGGTAGATGGCGCCCTTGTGCGAGTCGGCGAGCACCTGGATCTCGACGTGGCGCGGGTTCTCGAGGAACTTCTCCAGGTAGACGGTGGGGTTGCCGAAGGCGTTCTGCGCCTCGGAGCGCGTGGTGTTCACGGCGTTGATGAGCGCGGCCTCGGTGTGCACCACGCGCATGCCGCGCCCGCCCCCTCCCCCGGAGGCCTTGATGATGACCGGGTAGCCCACCAGCAGGGCGAGGCGCCGGATCTCCTTGGGATCGTCGGGAAGCGCCCCGTCGGAGCCGGGCACGCAGGGCACGCCCACGCGCTTCATGGCCGCCTTGGCCGCGACCTTGTCGCCCATCGTGCGGATGGAGGCGGCGGTGGGGCCGATGAAGACGAAGCCGGAGTTCTCGACGCGCTCGGCGAAGTCGGCGTTTTCCGAGAGGAAGCCGTAGCCGGGGTGGATCGCCTGCGCGTCGGTGACCTCGGCCGCGCTGATGATGGCCGGGATGTTGAGGTAGCTGTCGCGCGAGGGCGGCGGRCCGATGCACACCGACTCGTCGGCGAGCATCACGTACTTGGCGTCGGCGTCGGCCTCCGAGTGGATGGCCACCGTCTTGATGCCCATCTCGCGGCAGGCGCGCTGGATGCGCAGCGCGATCTCGCCGCGGTTGGCGATGAGGATCTTCTCGAACATCTTGGGAGCCGGGGCTGGCACTACTCGATCACGAAGAGGGGCTGGCCGTATTCCACGGGCTGGCCGTTCTCCACGAGGATCGCCTTGATGGTGCCCGCGGCGTCGCTCTCGATCTCGTTGAGGAGCTTCATCGCCTCGATGATGCAGAGCGTCTGGCCCTTGGCGACGGCCTGCCCGACCTCCACGAAGGCGGGCGCGCCCGGCGAGGCCGAGCGGTAGAAGGTGCCCACCATCGGGCTCTTCAGGGTGTGGCCGGTGGGCGCCGGGGGCGCCTCGGGGACGGCCGCGCCGGCGGGGGCGGCGGCCGCGCCGGGGGTGGCCATCATGGCCATGGGCGCGGCGGTGGTCATCACCATCGGGGCGGCGGTGCCGGCGCGGCTGATGCGCACCCGCTCCTCGCCCTCCGTGATCTCGAGTTCCCCGATGCCGGACTCCTGCACCAGGTCGATCAGCTTCTTGAGTTTCCTCAGGTCCATCGGGGTCCTCCGGGGCCTTGCCCTAGCCCTTCGTGGGGGCCAGGCGCGCCAGGGCGGCTTCCAGCGCCAGCTCGTAGCCCTGAGCCCCCAGTCCCGAGATCACGCCGACCGCCAGGTCGGTGAAATACGAGTGCTTCCGGAAGGGCTCGCGGGCGTGGACGTTCGAGAGGTGGACCTCGATGAACGGGATCGCGACCGCCGCAAGGGCGTCGCGAAGGGCCACGCTGGTGTGGGTAAATGCCGCAGGATTGATGATGATGAATGCCGTTTCGTCGCTTTTCGCCGCATGTATGCGTTCGATGAGCGGAGCTTCGGCGTTGTTCTGGAAGGTCCGGACGACCACGCCCGCCGCCCGACCGCGCTCGATGAGCTTGCGGTCGATGTCGGCGAGGGTCACGCGGCCGTAGATATCGGGCTCGCGGGTTCCCAGCAGGTTGAGGTTGGGTCCGTGGAGAACCAGGATTCCGGACATGGCCGACAAGTTTGCCGGACCTCGGCGCAAGATGTCCAGCTTTCGCCGAAGTTGCAATCCGGGGCCGCCTGTGAATCCCGGTCGCTGCGCGGCGACGGGCACGGTTCGCGCTTGGGGAGCAGCCGGCCCCTCTTGTTATTCGAAATTGGCAGAAAATAGGCGAAATTGAGCGCTTTTGGCGCTACTTTCCCGTGATGGCGGCCAAGCGGGACTCGAGAACGGGCTCGGCGAAGACGCCGATCCGGGACTCGATGACGCGACCCTGGCCATCCAGCAGGACCGTGTGCGGCAGGACGCCGAGCCGGTTGCCGAGACGCCTGGAAAGGGCCATCACCCCTTCCTCGCCGAGCCAGAGCGGGTAGTTCACGCCCAGCTCCCGGCCGAACGCCGCTACCTTGGCGGGGTCGTCCTGGGCAAGGCCCACGAACTGGACGCCCCGGTCCTGCCAGCGCGACTGCAGCTTCACGAACCCGGGCATCTCCTCGCGGCAAGGGGTGCACCAGGTGGCCCAGAAGTTCACCACCAGGACCTTTCCGGCGAACTGGCCCAGGCTGCGGGGCGCGCCGTCGCCATCGCGGAACAGGGCCGACTGGATGGCGGCGGGGCTCGCGTCCACCGGTCCGGCCTCGATCGCCGGCGGTGTTGCGTGGCGATCGGCCAGCCACAGGGAGACGCCGGCCAGGCCGGCCAGCAGGCCGATGCCCGCCAGGGGGAGCCAGCCCTTCATCGCGGCAGTCCCCTGGGGGCGGCCGGCGGGGCCTGGGTGGCCGGGAAGTCCATCACGCGGTAGCCCGGGGGAATGTTCACCGCGACCTCCTGCACGAAGGGCGAGTAGCAGATCCGGTCCTCCGCGCACCCCTGCGCGACGATCCTGACTCGGTAGTGGCCCGGCCTGGCCATGCTCACGGCGAACGGGATATGGATGGTCACGCGATCGCGGAAGATCGCGGATTTTCCCAGGAACGGATCGTCCACCTCGATGCCCGGGGGAAACTCCGGCGGGCCGGTGAGGACGTTGGCCGGGTGCAGCTCGAACTTGAGGCGGTTGCGATAGAGGTAGTAGCCGGGCTCGATCCGGTACTCCACGTCGATGCCGTGGCGCTCCCCGGTTCCCGCGGCGGCGGGCGCGGTGGCCACCAGCCGGGCGGTCGGGACGAAGGCCTTGTCGGGATCGAGCGGCTCGTCGGAGGAGGCGGGCGCGGCGGAGGCGGCAGCCGCCAGGCAGGTGGCGAGAACGGGGAGGAGTTTCTTCATGGGGGGCTGTCGGGAACGGGCTTGCATTCGTCCTCGACCCACCCCAGATAGTTCTCGAGGCCCCGCACGACGGGCAGGGCGATGATCTCCGGCAAGGCGTACGGGTGGCACTCGCGCACGATCCTTTCCACCTCGGGGTAGCGCTCCGGGGTGGTCTTGATGAGCACGGGAATCTCGGCGGCCTGTTCCTCGCGCCCTTCCCAGCGGTAGAAGGAGGTCGCCGGGGCGAGCACGTTGACGCAGGCGGCCGCGCGCCGCGCGACGAGGGTGCGGGCCAGATTGAAAGCCGACCCGGAGTCGGGTAGGTTTGTCAGGACGGCGAGGACGGCCATGTCGGCAGCGACGGCCCTTCGGCGGCGAGGAATTCTGGTTGGCACGGCGCGCTTGGCGCCGGATCGTCGAGGTGGAACGGGATGAGGCTGCTGCTGCTCGCAATCTTACTGGGTTTCCCCCTGCTGGAACTCGTGCTCCTGGCGCGGCTCGCCGAGAGCCACGGCTGGTGGGTGCTCGCCTGGGTGGTGCTCGCCGCCATGGCGGGGTTCGCGCTGCTCAAGGAGGCGCGCTTCGCGCTCGTGGCGCGCCTGGGCGCCGAGCTCGCCGCGGGCCAGTTCTCGATCGCCGCGGTGATCGACAGCGCGCGCACGGTGCTCGCGGGACTCCTCCTGATCTTTCCCGGCGTCATTTCCGACTTCATCGCCCTCACCCTGCTGCTCCTGCCGCGGCGCGTTCCGGAGCCGGTGCACGCGCACGCCCGCGCGCATGGCCACGTGATCGACGGGCAGTTCCGCCGCGAGCGCTAGGGCGCCCCCCTTCGGGTAGAATCCCGGGCCTGTCTTCCGGCCGGGCCCGCGCTTCGGCCGCCCGTCGCAACGAAGGATTTCCGTGACCCAGAACCCAGCCCCGGCCGAGCGCCAGGTGCGCCTCGAGCCGAGCGGCCGCACTTTCACCGTCAACCCCGGCGAGACGATCCTCGARGCGGCCATCCGCCAGGGCGTGGGCCTKCCCTACGGCTGCCGCAAYGGCGCCTGCGGSGCCTGCAAGGGCRWCCTGAARAGCGGAACGCTTTCCTACGGCGATCACCAGGACCACGCCATCACCCAGGCCGAGATCGACGCCGGCAAGGCGCTCACCTGCTGCACGAAGCCGCAATCCGACGTCGTGCTGGAGATCCGCGAGCTCGCGGGCCTCAAGGACCTCACCATCCGCACGCTCCCGGCCCGGGTCGAGAAGATCGAGATGCCGGCCGAGGACGTGGCCATCCTCTACCTGAAGCTCCCGGCCTCCGAGCGGCTGCAGTTCCTGGCCGGGCAGTACATCGACATCCTCATGAAGGGCGGGGTGCGCCGCAGCTACTCCATGGCCAACGCCCCGCACGACGACACGCACCTGCAGCTGCACGTGCGGCGAACGCCGGGCGGGACCTTCTCGCGCTACGTCTTCGAGGAGATGAAGGAGCGCGCCATCATCCGCTTCGAGGGGCCGCTGGGCGGCTTCTACCTGCGCGAGGACTCCGACAAGCCCATGATCCTCGTGGCCGGTGGCACCGGCTTCGCGCCCGTCAAGGCGGTGATCGAGCACGCCTTCCACAAGGGCATCGACCGGCAGATGGTGCTCTACTGGGGCGTGCGCACGCTGCGCGACCTTTACTTGCCGGAGCTGCCCGTGAAGTGGCAGCAGGAGCACGACAACTTCACCTTCATCCCGGTGCTCTCGGAGCCCGGGCCCGAGGACGACTGGGTGGGCCGCACGGG
>PQAI01000223.1 GCA_003105245.1 Betaproteobacteria bacterium
GCGACGGCGGCCGACCTGCCGGCCATCGCCGCCCTCTACGCCCACCACGTGCGCACGGGGCTCGCGTCCTTCGAGACCGAGCCGCCCGACATCGCCGAGATGACGGCGCGGTTCGAGGCCGTGCGCGAGAAGGGCTTTCCCTGGCTCGCCTGCGAGATCGACGGGCGCCTCGCGGGATTCGCCTACGCCACCCTCTACCGCGTGCGCCCGGCCTACCGCTTCGCGCTCGAGGACTCGATCTACGTGCACCCGGAGCTCGCCGGCCGGGGCGCCGGGCGGGCGCTCCTCGCGGCGCTCGTGGAGCGCTGCGAGGCCATCGGCTGCCGGCAGCTCGTCGCGGTCATCGGCGACAGCGGCAACGCCGCTTCCATCGGCCTGCATTCGGCGCTAGGCTTTCACATGGCCGGCACGTTCGTCTCCATCGGCTTCAAGCACGGCCGGTGGGTGGACAGCGTGCTCATGCAGCGCGCCATCGGCCCAGGCGACACCACGCCCCCCCAGGACTAGCGACCGACGCCCCCCGAGAACCGAGCCGAGGCCCCCGCCGTGTCCGCCCGCGAAAAACAGTACGTTCCCATCGGCCCGGACGATTCCATCGCCACGGCGTTCTCCCGCCGGGTGGCCCTGTCTCCCGACGCCGTCGCCTACCGCGAATTCGACGCGGCGAGCCAGTCCTGGAAGGCCTTCACCTGGGCCGAGACGGCCCGGATGGTGGGACGCGTGCGGGCGGGGCTCGCGGCCGAGGGCCTCGCCCCGGGCGAGCGCGTGGCCATCATGCTGCGCAACGGCAAGGAGTGGGTCTGGTTCGACCAGGCGGCTTTCGCGCACGGGCTGGTCACCGTCCCCGTCTATGTCGACGACCGGCCGGACAACATCGCCTATTGCCTCAACGACGCGGGCGTGAAGCTGCTGGTGCTGGAAGGCGAGGAAGCCCTGAAGCGCCTGGCGGAGGTCCGGGCCGCCATGCCGGGGCTCGCGCGGATCGTCGCGGTGAAGGACGTCGCGGGGGCGGACGCCGCCGTGAGGTCGCTCTCCGGCTGGCTCCCGGCGGAACCGGACGCGGGAGCGCCGGCGGAAGTGGCCGGCAGCGCCCTCGCGACCATCGTCTACACATCGGGCACGACCGGCCGACCGAAGGGCGTCATGCTCTCGCACCGGAACATGCTGCAGAACGTGCTCTCGGGGCTGGGGGGCATCGACGTCTTCACGAGCGACGTGTTCCTGTCCTTCCTGCCCCTGTCGCACATGTTCGAGCGCACGGTGGGCTACTACCTCACGATGGTCTCGGGCTCCGAGGTGGCCTTCGCGCGCTCCATCCCGCAGCTCGCGGAGGACTTCCGGACGGTGCGGCCCACGGCCATCGTCTCGGTGCCCCGCATCTACGAGCGCCTGCACGCGGCGATCCACGCCCAGCTCGAGGAGGCGAGCGCGGGGAAGCGCCGCCTCTTCGAGTTCGCGCGGCGCACCGGCTGGGACCTCTTCGAGTGGCGGCAGGGGCGCGGCGCGTGGAAGGCGTCGTTCCTGCTGTGGCCCCTGCTTCGCGCGCTGGTGGCCTCGAAGCTCCTTGCGCGCCTCGGGGGACGGCTTCGCATCGCGGTGAGCGGCGGCGCGGCCCTGAACCCGCAGATCGCCCGGACCTTCATCGGCCTGGGGTTGCCCATCGTGCAGGGCTACGGCCTCACCGAGGCCTCTCCCGTGGTCTCGGTCAACCGCCTGGAGAAGAACGACCCGGCCTCCATCGGCGCCGTTCTGCCCGGCATCGAGGTGGCCATCGGCGAGAACGGGGCGCTGCTCGTGCGCGGGCCCAACGTGATGATGGGCTACTGGAACCATCCCGAGGCGACCGCCAAGGTGCTCTCCGCGGACGGCTGGCTGGACACCGGCGACCAGGCGAGGATCCAGGACGGGTTGCTCTACATCACCGGGCGCCTCAAGGAGATCATCGTCATGGCCAACGGCGAGAAGGTGCCGCCGGTGGACATGGAGCTCGCGATCCAGCTCGACCCGCTGCTCGAGCAGGCGCTGGTGGTGGGGGAGGGCAAGCCCTACCTCGGGGCGCTGGTGGCCCTCAACATGGAGGAGTGGTGCAAGGTGGCCGAGTCGGCGGGGCTGCCGGCCGACCCCCACGGCGAGGCGCGCGAGCGCGCCGAGAAGCTCGTGCTCTCGCGCATCGCGAAGCAGGTGCACGCCTTCCCGGGCTACGCGCAGGTGCGCCGCGTGGCGCTGCTGCCGGAGAAGTGGACGGTGGACAACGGGATGCTCACCCCGACCCTCAAGCCCAAGCGCGCCAAGATCCTCGAGCGCTACCGCGACCAGATGGCCCAGATCTACCGGGGCCACGGGGCGTGATGGAGTAGAATCAAACGCCCGTTTGAATCCGCCATGCAAGCCCGACTCCCGCAGGGCGAACAGCCCGTCCTTCGCATCATCCCCATGCCGGCGGACACCAACGCCCACGGCACCATTTTCGGCGGCTGGGTGATGGCGCAGGTCGACCTCGCGGGCAGCGTCCCGGCCTACGAGCGCGCCCAGGGGCCCATCGTGACCGTGGCCGTGAACTCCTTCCTCTTCAAGGAGCCCGTGTTCGTGGGCGACCTCGTGAGCTTCTACGCGCGCGTGGTGAAGGTCGGCCGCACCTCCATCACCGTGGACGTCGAGGTCTTCGCCCAGCGCGGCCGCGACGGCCGCACCGACGCCGTCAAGGTGACCGAGGCCCAGCTCACCTACGTCGCGATCGACGCCGACCGCAAGCCCCGCCCGATTCCCGACGGCCCCCAATGGGCCTGAACCGACTTCGATAACCGGCCCGCGCAAGCGGGCATGCACCAGGAGAGACTCGTGTCGAAATTCCTCGTCCGCAAGGCCGCCGTCCTCGGCGCCGGCGTCATGGGCGCGCAGATCGCCGCCCACCTCGCGAATGCCGGCGTGCAGCCGGTCCTGTTCGATCTCGCCGCCGAGGGACGCGACAAGAACGGCATCGTGAAGAAGGCGCTCGACGGGCTGGCCAAGCTCGAGCCCAGCCCGCTCGCCACGAAGTCCGTCCTGGAGCGGATCACGGCCGCGAACTACGACGAGCACCTCGCGCTCCTCGCCGGCTGCGACCTCGTCGTCGAGGCGATCAGCGAGCGCATGGACTGGAAGAAGTCGCTCTTCGACAAGGTGGCGCCGCACCTCGCGCCGCACGCCATCTTCGCCTCCAACACCTCGGGGCTCTCGATCACGGAGCTCTCGAAGGTCCTCCCGGAGGCGATCCGCCCGCGCTTCTGCGGCATCCACTTCTTCAACCCGCCGCGCTACATGCGCCTGGTGGAGATCATCCCGACGCCCACCACCGACCCGGCCATCGTCGACGACCTCGAGGCCTTCCTCACCACCACGCTGGGCAAGGGCGTGGTGCGGGCCCGCGACACGCCCAACTTCGTGGCCAACCGCGTGGGGGTCTTCTCGATGCTCGCCACCATGCACCACACGCTCGCCTTCGGCCTGGGCTTCGACGAGGTGGACGCGCTCACCGGCCCGGCCATCGGGCGCGCCAGGAGCGCCACCTTCCGCACCGCCGACGTCGTGGGGCTGGACACGATGGCGCACGTGGTGAAGACGATGCACGACACGCTGCCCGGCGACCCGTGGCACCCCTACTACAGGGCGCCCGAGTGGCTCTCCGGGCTCATCGCCAAGGGCGCGCTCGGGCAGAAGACGAAGGCCGGCATCTTCGTGAAGAAGGGCAAGGAGATCCACGTCCTCGACCTCGCGAAGAAGGACTACCGCCCCTCGGCCGGCGCCGTCGCGSAGGACGTGCAGGCCATCCTCRGGGAAAGGGACCCGGCGCAGCAGTTCGCGAAGCTGCGCGCCTCGCAGCACCCGCAGKCGCAGTTCCTGTGGGCCATCTTCCGCGACCTCTTCCACTACTGCGCCGTGCACCTGGCGGACATCGCGCACTGCGCGCGCGACGTCGACTTCGCCATCCGCTGGGGCTTCGGCTGGAAGCTGGGGCCCTTCGAGCTGTGGCAGGCCGCGGGCTGGCAGCAGGTCGCCGGCTGGATCGCGGAGGACATCGCCGCGGGGAAGGCGATGGCGAAGGTGCCGCTGCCGGGCTGGGTGACGGACGGCCGCAAGGGCGTGCACGGCCCGCAGGGCTCGTTCTCCGCCTCCGACGACACCATGCACTCGCGCTCGACGCTGCCGGTCTACCGCCGCCAGCACTTCCCGGAGCTGGTGCTCGGCGAGAAGCCGGCGGAGCGCGGCACCACGGTCTTCGAGGACGAAGGCGTGCGCCTGTGGCACCAGGGCGACGGCATCGCCATCGTCTCCTTCAAGAGCAAGATGCACTCGCTCGGCTCCGAAGTCCTCTCGGGATTGAACCGCGCCATCGACGAGGCGGAGGCCGGCTACGACGCGCTGGTCGTCTGGCACGAGGCCCCCTTCGCCGTCGGCGCCAACCTCAAGGCGGCTCTCGAGTCGCTCAAGGCCGGGAAGATCGACGAGTTCGAGCAGATGGTGGCGCTCTTCCAGCGCACCTCGCAGCGCCTCAAGTACAGCCTCGTGCCCACGGTCGCGGCCGTCGAGGGCATGGCACTGGGCGGCGGCTGCGAGTTCGTGATGCACTCGCAGCGCGTGGTGGCGGCGCTGGAGAGCTACATCGGCCTCGTCGAGGTGGGCGTGGGATTGCTGCCGGCCGGCGGCGGCCTCAAGGAACTGGCGCAGAGAGCCAACGCCTGGGCCAAGGGCGGCGACGCGTTCCCGGAGCTCGGGCGACTGTTCCGCCAGGTGGCGATGGCCGACGTCTCGAAGAGCGCGGAGCACGCGCGCGAGCTGGGCTACCTGAAGCCGGCGGACGTGGTGGTGTTCCACCCGGCCGAGCTGCTCTACGTGGCGAAGCAGCAGGCGCGGGCCATGGCCGAGTCGGGCCACCGCCCGCCGCTCGCGCCCACGCGCATCCCGGTCGCGGGCTCCACCGGCATCGCCACGCTCAAGATGATGCTCGTCAACATGAAGGAGGGCGGCTTCATCTCGGAGCACGACTACGAGATCGGCTCGAGGATCGCCACCGTGATGTGCGGCGGCGAGGTCGAGCCGGGAAGCGTCGTGGACGAGCAGTGGCTCCTGGACCTCGAGCGCCACCACTTCGTGGAGCTGGCGAAGACGGCGAAGACGCAGGAGCGCATCGAGCACATGCTCAAGACCGGCAAGCCGCTTCGCAACTGAGGCCCGTGGGAAAGCTCGGCTCCGCGCTGGCCTGCCTCCTCTTCGCCGTCCCCTTCGGCGGCGTGGGCGTGTTCGCGACCTGGGCCATCGGCTCGACGGTGCACGAGGCCTGGCGGGCGCGCGACTGGGTCCGGGTGAAGGCGACCGTGCTGGAGGCGGACCTGCGCAGCTCGGGCGGAAGCGACGGCGGCACGACGTACCAGGCCCTGGGCAGCTACCGCTACGACTTCGCCGGGAAGCAGTTCACGGGCAGCCGGCTGGGCATCTCGCAGGTGGGAGGCTCGGACAACATCGACGACTGGCACCACGAGGTGAGCGCGCGGCTCGCCGACGCGCGATCCGCCGGCAAGCCGGTCACCGTCTGGGTGAACCCCGACAACCCCGTCGAGTCGGTCCTCGACCGCGAGCTGCGCTGGGGCGAGATCCTCTTCCTGGTGCCCTTCTCGCTCGCCTTCGGCGGCGTGGGCGTCGGCGCCCTCGTGGCGATGGTCTTCGTCCTCAAGGGCAAGGGGGAGGGCGGGGCGAACGAGGCCGTCAACCGCGCCATCGGCGCGCGGGGCGGGAACACGCAGACCGTCGACAATGCCTCGCCGCGGTTCCTCTGGGTGTTCGCCTTCTTCTGGAACGCGATGTCGTGGCCCATCGCCTTCCTCGCGGTCCCCGATATCGTGGAAAGCGGCGAATGGCTGGGGCTGCTCGTGCTGCTCTTCCCGCTCGTGGGACTGGGCTTGCTGTGGGCCGCGGTGTCGGCTACCTGGAACGCCTTCGTCGGCCGGCGTCGCGGGGCGCAGGCGCTTCGAAGGGCGCCCGCCCGGTCGGCGCCGGGGGCGTTCGCGGCTCAGGCCGCGCGCGCGATGTTCGACCCGCAGGGCAAGGCGCGAGCCCGGGGAGGCTTCGGCGGCAGCGACGAGCGCGAGCCGGACATTCCCCCCGCGGTGGTCGAGATCGAGGAGGGCGCGGGCGTGCTCGTGCTGCGCTACTCCGGCCGGCGGCACCTGGGCTGGAGCATCGGGCTCTTCGCCGCGGGCGCAATCCTCACCCTCATCGGCGCCGGCATGTTCGCGGCCGGCGACACGATCCTCGGCGCGCTCGCGATGATCGTGACCGGCGTGCTGTTGGACGTGGGCGCGGTGGCCCTCCTGGTCGGGCGGCTCACCGTGACCGTCAGGCCGGGCGAGCTCGCGGTCGAGAAGAAGGGGCTCTTCGGCCAGCGGTCGTGGAGCGTGCGCCGCGAAGCGGTGGGGATGCTGAAGCCCGTGGTGTCCTACAGCGTCAACGATCTTCCCTACTACGCGCTGTTCGCCGAGACGGCCGACGGGCGCGTGCCCGTGGGCACTTCGCTCAAGGGCGAGGCGATCGCCCGCGCCGTGGCGCGCCGCATCGCGCGCTCGCTCGGGCTGGACCCGTCCCGGATCGGGCGGCCGGACGCGCCCGGGGCAGGCGCCCTGGAAAGGGAGGGCCCGTGAATCCCTTCCTGCACATGGGGATGCGGCTCGGCCCCGCCGGGAGGCGATGGGTCGCGATCCTGGGATGGCTGATCGTGGCCCTGCCGTGCCTCGGCATGGCGGCCCTGTCGGCGTTCCTGTGGGTCGACGAAGCCGGGAACGGATTTGCCGGCGTGCCCATCGCCGGGGTGATCGAGTCGGTCCGCGATACCGTGAAAGTCGACGGGAAGGCGATCCGGACCGATTCCGAAACGACCTACCGGTATGTCGTGGACGGGACCACGTACCGGGGCAAGTCGACCGCAGATTCCTACTCCTACGACATCAACCGGGCGCCTCGGCCCCCGGAATCGTTCACGACGACGAGCGAGGGCGGCGCCCCGGTCACCGTCCATTACGACCCGGCGGCCCCATGGAGGTCCTCGCTGCGGTCGCCGCCCCGGCGGCTCGTCCAGGGCAACCTCATGCTCTGGACGCTGGCGACCGGCAGCGCCGGAATCCTCCTGACCGCGCTCGGCCTGCTCTACCTGCGCGAGCCGGTGGAAATCCTCGTCGCTTCCCCGGCGGGAGCGGACGCCTTCGTGGAGGCCTCGCTGGGGATGGTGCCGGAAGACGCCGCGCCGGCGGACGGCGGCGAGGGCATCTCGGCGGATGTCGCCACCATCCGCCGCGTGGAGGGCTCGGCCCGCATCGAGTTCCGCCGCGAGGCAGGGCCTGCCTTCCGGCTGGCGGGGCTCTTTCCGCCGGTCCTCCTGCTGGTGGTGCTCGTGTGGTTCGTCGCGCTGAAAGGGCTCGGCTCCGGAGCCACCGCCGGCTTCGTGGCGTGGGCGCTCCTGGCCGGCGTTGTCGGGTACATCGTCCTGTCGCTGGGCTACTCGCGGGCCAGGCGCGCGCTCTGGATCCGCAACGGCGTGATGGAGGTCATCGTGACGGGACCCCTCGGCCGCCGGCGGCGCCGGTTGACGCGCGCGCAGGTCGACTACATCGAGCCGCGCTGGGCGCTGAGCGAGGTCAGCCGTTTCGGCGAAGCGGCCTATTTCGACCTCGTCGCGGTGCTGGGCGACGGAAAGCGCCTGCCCATCGCCGAAGGGCTGCCCCGGGCGGAGGTCGCCGATGCGATGGCTCGCATCGTGGCCCGCGAGCTCGGCCTGGCCCCCGAGCAGGCCCTTTCCCTTTCCGCCGCGCGCTCCCGCCGACTCGGCGTCGCGCGCGAAGTCCTCGCAACCGCCCGCGCCGGATGGCGCGGGCCGACCTGATCGCCGAACCATCCCGAAAGAGGAGAACCCGATGACCCGCCAGATCCAGGACGCCTACATCGTCGCCGCCGTGCGCACCCCCGTCGGCAAGGCCCCGAGAGGGATGTTCCGCGCCGTGCGCCCGGACGACCTGCTCGCCCACGTGCTCAAGGGCGCGATCGCGAAGGTGCCGGGACTGGACCCGCACGACATCGCCGACGTGATCGTCGGCTGCGCCATGCCCGAGGGCGAGCAGGGCATGAACGTCGCGCGCATCGGGGTGCTCCTCGCGGGGCTCCCGGACAGCGTGCCGGCGATGACGATCAACCGCTTCTGCTCCTCGGGCGTGCAGGCCATCGCGCTCGCGGCCGACCGCATCCGCACCGGCGACGACGACGTCGTCATCGCCGCCGGCACCGAATCGATGTCGATGGTCCCGATGATGGGCAACAAGGTGGCCCTGAACGGCGCCGTCTTCGCCAAGGACGAGAACGTGGCCATCGCCTACGGCATGGGGATCACGGCGGAGAAGGTCGCGGCGCAGTGGAAGGTCACCCGCGACGAACAGGACGCCTTCGCGGTCGAGAGCCACCGGAAGGCGGCCGCGGCCATTGCCGCGGGCCACTTCAAGGCGGAGATCCTGCCCTACGAGATCGCCTCCTCGGTCCCCGACCTTGCCTCGGGCCGGGTGGTGCACCGCAGCAAGGTCGCCGACACCGACGAGGGCCCGCGCCCCGACTCCTCCCTCGAGAGCCTGGCGAAGCTCAGGCCCGCCTTCGCCGCTCGCGGCTCGGTCACGGCCGGCAACAGCTCGCAGATGTCGGACGGCGCCGGGGCCGTGGTGCTCATGAGCGAGCGCGCCATGAAGAAGTACGGCGTGCAGCCGCTCTCGCGCTTCGTGGGCTTCGCCGTGGCGGGGGTGCCGCCGGAGATCATGGGCATCGGCCCCATCAAGGCCATCCCGAAGGTGCTCGGGATGGCCGGGGTGAACCAGGCGGACCTGGGCTGGATCGAGCTGAACGAGGCGTTCGCCGCCCAGGCGCTCGCCGTGGTGAAGGAGCTGGGGCTGGATCCGGCCCGGGTGAACCCGCAGGGCGGGGCCATCGCGCTGGGCCACCCCCTGGGCGCCACCGGCGCCATCCGGGCGGCCACCCTGGTGCACGGGATGCGCCGGACGGGCGGGCGCTACGGCATGGTCACCATGTGCATCGGCACCGGGATGGGTGCCGCCGGGCTCTTCGAAGCGCTACACTAGCGTCGCGCCAAACCACGAACCGCCGCCGGGACCACCCGGCGCCATTTAGGAGGAGTCATCCATGTCCCGCCTCGTTCCGCGAGCGTTGTCCGCCGCACTCGCCGTTGCCGCCGCCTTCGGCGCCGTCGACAGTTTCGCGCAGGTGAAGTACACGGCCGAGGTCAGGCGAACGTCGTACGGCATCGCGCACATCAAGGCCAGCGATTTCGGCAGCGTCGGCTACGGCGTGGGCTACGCCTTCGCGCAGGACAACTTCTGCACGATGGCCGACGAATTCCTCACCGTGCGCGGCGAGCGCTCGAAGTACCTCGGCGGGACGGGCTCCACGCCCTACGGCGTCAACAACGTCTTCAGCGACCTCTTCTACACCTACTTCAACGGCGACGCCGCGGTGCTCACGGCGGGACTCGCCAAGATGAAGCCCGAGGTGCAGGCCGCCTTCAAGGGCTGGGCGGCGGGCTTCAACCGCTACCTCAAGGACACGGGCGTGGCCAACCTGCCGGCGCCCTGCAAGGGCGCGCCCTTCATCAGTCCCGTCACCGACGTCGACATGATGCGGCTGGTGCGGCGCTACGCGCTGCAGGCCTCGAGCGGCAACTTCATCGCCGCCATGATGAACACCTTCCCGCCGGCGGCCACCGCCGAGAACAAGGCCTGGGACGGCGTCTACGACATGCAGTTCTGGAAGGACTACCAGGCGCGCCGCGAGATGCTGGGCAGCAACGCCCTGGCCCTCGGGTCGGACGCCACGGACAACGGGCGCGGCATGCTGCTGGGCAACCCGCACTTCCCCTGGGTGGGGACGCTGCGCTTCTTCCAGTTCCACGTGACCGTGCCCGGCCAGATGGACGTGATGGGCGGCTCGCTCTCGGGCTTCCCCTTCATCAACATCGGCTTCAACAAGGACGTCGCCTGGAGCCACACGGTGGACAAGGCGAACCACTTCACGCTCTTCGAGCTGAAGCTCGACCCGACCAACCCCCGCAAGTACGTGGTCGACGGGGTCTCGAAGGACATGACCTCGAAGACGGTCACCGTCCAGGTCAGGCAGGCCGACGGCTCGCTCGCCCCGGTCTCGCGCGTCATCTACTCCTCGCAGTTCGGCCCGCTGCTCAACCTCTCGGCGCCGCTCGTGTGGGGCACCGCCAAGGCTTACGCCATCAAGGACGCCAACCTCGAGAACTGGCGCATGGGCGACCAGTGGTTCGACATCAACCGCGCCACGAGCACGCTCGACGTCGAGGCGGCGCTGGACAGGAACCTCGGCATCCCGTGGGTGAACACGATCGCGGCCGACCGCCTCGGCAACGCGTTCTACGGCGACATCAGCACGGCGCCCAACGTGGACCGCTTCCACCAGTCCACCTGCACGCCGGACGTCACCATGGCCGGCGTCTTCGCCACCCTGGGCGTCCCGGTGCTGGACGGCTCGCGCTCCAGCTGCGACTGGGTGCAGGACGCCTCCGCCCCGCAGGCGGGCCTTCTGCCCGGCCCGCGCATGCCGCGGGTCCACCGCAGCGACTTCGTCCAGAACTCGAACGACAACTACTGGATGACCAACCCGGCCGCCAACCTCTACAGCTTCCACGTGCCGGCCGTCGTGGGCATCGTGCCGCAGCAGCAGAGCAACCGCACGCGCCTGGGCGTCTCGCAGGCGATGGCGCGGCTGGCCGGCGCCGACGGCAGGCCCGGCAACAAGTTCACGCTGCCCATCCTGCAGGAGATCGCGCTCGCCAACCGCAGCTACGCGGCCGACGCCTTCCTGCCGGACATGCTCGCGCTGTGCGACACGCAGACGGACGCGGCGGTGGTGGCGCTGTGCACCGTGCTGAAGAACTGGGACCGCAAGTTCGAGCTCACGAGCCGGGGCGCGCACCTGTTCAAGGAGTTCTGGACGCGCGCGGCGGCGATCCCGAACGTCTACACCGTGCCGTTCGACTTCACCAAGCCGCTGACCACCCCGAGCGGACTGGCCATCTCCAACCCGGCCGTGGCGACGGCGCTGGTGGGCGCGCTCACGGCGGGCGCCAAGGTGATCACCGACGCGGGCCTCGCGGTCGACGCGCCGCTCGGCATGGTCCAGTTCGCCACGCAGACGGCGCTCACCGGCGGCCAGGTGATCATCCCCATGCACGGCGGCGACAGCGCCGGCGGCGGCGACCTCGTGGGCGTCTACAACAAGATCACCTCCTCGATCGTTCCGGGCGTCGGCTACATCGTGAGCACCGGCACGAGCTACATCCAGACGGTGCAGTTCACCGACAGCGGCGTAACCGCGCAGGGCTTCCTTTCCTACTCGCAGTCCTCGAACCCCGCCTCGCCCAACTTCGCCGACCAGACGGCGAAGTTCGCGGCCAAGCAGTGGATCACGCTGCCGTTCACCGAGACGGCGATCACCTCGGACCCGGCCTACCGCACCATGACCATCAGCGAATGACGACCGACAACGCCTCCAGGAGAAACGCTCGATGAAATCCCAATTCCGCCCGATGCTCAAGCCCATGGCGCTGGCCCTCGCGCTCGCCGGCGCCGGTCCCGTGGCCGCGTTCCAGTTCGACACCGACTACGGGGTGAAGGGAAGCCTCGACACCACCGTCTCCTA
>PQAI01000224.1 GCA_003105245.1 Betaproteobacteria bacterium
CCCGTCCTCATGGTGCCGGCGTGGATCATGAAGTACTACATCCTCGACCTCTCGCCGGGCAATTCGCTCGTGAAGTACATGGTCGAAAAGGGCCACACGGTGTTCATGATCTCGTGGAAGAACCCGGGTCCCGAGGACCGCAACCTCTGCATGGACGACTACCTGCGCCACGGCGTGATGGCGGCGGTGGACGCGGTCTCGAAGATCATGCCGAAGAGGAAGATCCACGCGCTGGGCTATTGCCTGGGCGGCACGCTCCTTTCGATCGCCGCGGCGGCGATGGCGCGCGACGGCGACAAGCGGCTCGCCTCGATGACGCTGCTCGCGGCGCAGACGGACTTCACGGAGCCCGGCGAGCTCGCCCTCTTCATCGACGACAGCCAGCTCACCTTCCTCGAGGACCAGATGTGGGAGAAGGGCTTCCTCGACTCCACGCAGATGTCGGGGGCCTTCCAGCTGCTTCGAAGCGTGGACCTGGTGTGGTCCAGCCTCGTGAAGCAGTACCTCAAGGGCGAGAGGACGCCGGTCAACGACCTCATGTCCTGGAACGCCGACGGAACGCGCATGCCCTACCGCATGCACACCGAGTACCTGCGCAGCCTCTTCCTGCACAACGACCTCGCGAGCGGGCGCTTCAAGGTCTGGGGCAAGCCCATCGCCCTGCCGGACATCGACATCCCGATCTTCTGCGTGGGCACGGTCACGGACCACGTGGCGCCGTGGAGGAGCGTCTACAAGATCCACCTCCTCACGCACGCCGAGGTCACCTTCTGCCTCACCACCGGCGGCCACAACGTGGGCGTGGTGAACCCGCCCTCGCCGGAATCGAAGCGCCGGTACAAGATGCACACCCGGCCGCAGGGGGGCGACTACCTCGATCCGGAGGCCTTCGAGCAGAACACGCCCGATTCYCCCGGCTCGTGGTGGACGGCCTGGGAGAGCTGGGTCGCCCGCAAGTCCTCCGGCAAGGTGGCTCCGCCCAAGTTCGGCGGCGCGGCCTTCAAGCCGGYCGGCGAGGCGCCCGGCAAGTACGTCTTCATGCGCTGATACAATCCGCGCATGACCGCGACCGACGGCACCCTCATCCTGCTGCCCGTGGACGGCTCCGAGACTTGCCGGAGGGCCGCCGAGTATTGCGCGTGGTTCGCGCGGGCGACGGGGGGGCGAGTGCTCGTGCTCAACGTCCAGCCCGCCTTCGAGGACTGGCAGACGCACGGCATCGGCCACGACGTGGCGCGCAAGCACCGCGAGGATCTCGCCAAGACGGGTGCGGCCGCCGCGCTCGAGATCCTGGCGGGAACGCCCAACGAGTTCCTCATGGCCGAAGGCGAGCCCGCCGAGACCATCGGGCGCATCGCCGCGGAGAAGAACTGTACCCACGTGGTGATGGGCACGCGCGGACTGGGCAAGGTCTCCGGCGTGCTCATGGGGTCGGTGGCGATGAAGACCTTCCACCTCGTGGGCGTCCCCATCACCTTCATCCGGTGACGCACGGCCCGCGCCCCGCGGGCTGGACCAGCAGAGGCAGCATCTCCCCGGCGACACCGCGCAGGCTCACGCTCGCGCTCGCCGTGAGCGGCGTGGGCTGCGGGTTCACCTCGATCACGCGCGCGCCGGATTCCAGGGCGATGAAGGGAAGGGATGCCGCGGGCTCCACCACCGTGGAAGTCCCGACACACAGGAAGACATCGCACGTGCGGGCGGCGGCCATGGCGGCGGCCAACGCGTCGGGCGGCARCGCCTCGCCGAACCACACCACGTCGGGGCGAAGGAGCGAGCCGCAGCGAGGGCAGGYGGGCACCTCGTCGCCAGCCTCCTGCCACTTCTCCACGGGGTGGTGATGGTCGAAGCACTTCACGCGCCGGATGTTGCCGTGCAGCTCCACGACGCGCCGGCTTCCGGCCGCGCGGTGCAATCCATCGACGTTCTGGGTGACGAGGGTGAAGTCCACCTCCCGGCTCGAGCAGCGCCGCTCGATCTCCACGAGCGCCCGGTGGCCGGCGTTGGGAACGGCGTGCACGACCTTCTCGCGCCGCCACGCGTACCAGTCCCACACGAGCTTCGGGTTGGCCTCGAAGGCCCCGGGCGTGGCGAGCTCCTCGGGCCGGAACTTCTCCCACAACCCCGTGAGCGCGTCGCGGAACGTGGGAATGCCCGACTCCGCCGAGATGCCCGCGCCCGTGAGCACCGCGACGCTCGTCGCGTGCTCCAGCAGTTCCCTGGCCCGCTCGACGTCGTCCATTTCGCAGGTACCAGGTACGCGTACCTGGTACGCGTACCTGGTACCGGATCTATTCGGGCTGGATGTTGGCCTTCTTGATGATCTCGCCCCACTTCCTCGTCTCGGCGGCCTGGAAGGTGGCCAGCTCCTCGGGCGTGGTGGTGAAGGCATCCACGCCGGTCTTCTCGTAGAAGGCGGTGACGGGGGGTGACTTGGTGGCGGCCACCAGCAGGGCGTTCAGGCGCTTGACGACGGCGGGGGGCGTGCCGGCGGGCGCGTAGGCGGCGAACCAGTAGCTCATCTCGTAGCCCTTCACGCCGGCCTCGGAAATGGTGGGAAGGTCGGGCGCCAGGCGCGAGCGCTTGTCGCCGGAGTAGCCCAGGGCGCGAAGCTTCCCGGACTGCACCTGCGGAAGCCCCGTGGTGGTGTCCGTGATCATCATGTCGATGGTGCCGCCCAGCATGTCGGCGACGGCGAGCGGGTTGCTCTTGTAGGGCACGTGCAGCAGCTCGATGCCTGCCATCTGCTGCAGCAGCTCGCCCGCGATGCGCGAGGAGGAGCTGCCGGAGCCGAAGTTGATCTTGCCGGGGTTCTTCTTCGCGTGCGCGATGAACTCCTGCACCGTCTTCACCGGCAGGTCGGGCCTCACCACCATCACCTGCCCGCCCTTGCCCAGGCCCGCGATCGGCGCGAAGTCCTTCACCGGGTCGTACGAGAGCTTCTTGTAGAGGTGCTCGTTGGCCGCGTGCGTGGTGTTCGTGGTGATGAGCACGGTGTAGCCGTCGGCCGGCGCCTTGGCCACGGCGGCGGCGGCGATCATGCCGCTGGCGCCCGGCTTGTTGTCGATCACCACCGCCTGCTTCGTCTCGTTGGTGACGGCCTGCCCCACGGCGCGCGCGAGCGTGTCGGTGGCGCTGCCGGCCGCGAAGGGCACGACGAAGGTGATGGACTTCGTGGGGAAATCCTGCGCGCCCGCGGTCGTGGCGGCCAGGGCGAGGGCGAGKGCGGCGRCGAATCGGTTCATGGGTCTCCTCCGGTCGGGGTTTCGAGRTCTTCGGGCACTTGCACGGGCAGGTCGAGCACSAGGAACGCGAGCGACTTGCCGTGCGAATCGAGRTTGAGGGAATCGTTCACGCCGCCGTCGAGCACGTCGTCGAGGACGAARTTCATSGCCTGCAGGTTGGGAAGAAGGTAGCGCGCGACCTTCGAGGGCCGGCGGTGGGCGAAGATCCCGGCCACGGCCTCCTGCGTCACCTGCGCCACCAGCAGCGGCCAGTATTCCCCGCGGCGGGCGATCACGCTGATGTTGGAGCGGTTGCCCTTGTCGCCGGTGCGGCCGTGGGCCAGTTCGCGAAGGGGAACGGTGCGCACGGCCATCAGCTCACCCACTCGAAGCCGGCCTTCACCGCCTCGCGCGGCACGAAGCACGAGGCCGTGGAAAGCCGCGGGCGGATCGCGGTGCGCACGCCGCCGCCGCCGGCCGGGCCGCAGGTGTAGAGGGCCGTGACCTCCTGGGCCAGGCGCTCCGCCGCTTCCTTCCGGTCGTGGCGCGCCGCCACGCGCAGTCGCACGTCGCGCGCGTCCGACGGGACCTTCGTCGCCAGGAGCCTCCCCGCGTCGTCGGCGAAAAGGCTCGTCACGCCGATGAGGTCGATGCGCAGCTCCAGCTCCGGCAGCCTCTTCGCGAGGATCTCGGCGGCGAGCCGCGCGCGCGCCTCCGCGCCCGGCCCGGCGTAGGAGATTCCCCCCTCGGCGAGCCAGCCGCCCTCGTAGAACGCGGTCACCTTGAGCGTGGCGGGACGCTCGTGGCCGCGCACGCCGGTGAGCGCGACCAAGTCCGTGCCGACGTGCGTGACCTGCGCCCCGGTGATGTCCGCGGTGACGTCCGGCGTGAGATAGGCCGCGGGGTCGTGCACCTCGTAGAGGAGCTGCTCCTTCACGGTGCCGAGCGTCACGCAGCCGCCGGTGCGGTCCGCCTTGCCGATGACGCAGTCGCCGTCGTGGCTTACCTCCGCGATGGGGAAGCCGACGTTGGCGATGTCGGGCACGTCCTTGTAGCCCGGGTCGGCGAAGTAGCCCCCGGTCACCTGCGCGCCGCACTCGAGGAGGTGGCCGGCCATCGTGGCGCGCCCCAGGCGGTCCCAGTCGGAGGCGCTCCAGCCGAAGTGCGCCATGGCCGGACCGACGGCGAGCGAGGGATCGGCGACGCGGCCGGTGACGATGATCTCCGCGCCCGCGTCCCAGGCGGCGGCGATGGGCTCCGCCCCGAGATAGGCGTTGGCGCTCACGGGGTGCCGGGCCTCGCCGAGACGTTCCGCCAGAAGGGCGTGGTGCGCGGGGCCGGAGAGGTCGTCGCCGGTGACCACGGCGATGCGCGGGTTGGTGAAGCCCTCGATGCGGGCGATCTCGTCGATGCGCCGGGCGGCCGCGGCGGGATTGGCGGCGCCGAAGTTGGAGACGATGCGGATGCCGTTGCCCAGGCACTCGGCCAGGATGGGTCCCACGAGCCGGTCCAGCAGGGGCTCGTAGCCGGCCTGCGGATCCTCGCGGCGGCGCAGCTGCGCCAGCGCGAGCGTGCGCTCGGCCAGCGTCTCCAGCATCAGGCAGGCCGGGCCGCCGCGTGCGGAGAGCGTGGCCACGACGGCCTCGGGCGCGTCCGGGCGGTCTCCCGAGAAGCCCGCGCCGCAGCCGATGAGCAGGGGTTGTCGCGCCATGGGGGGGACTCTATAGTGGGCGCGGTTATCGGGGAATTCGTTATTTCCGATGGATTGATCCGCAATGCAGCTCAATCTCTCCACCCGGCACCTGCGCGCCTTCCTGGCGCTCGCGGAGCTGCGCAGCTTCACCCGCGCCGCGCACCGCTGCCACCTCTCGCAGCCTGCCTTCAGCGCGCTGGTGCGCTCGCTGGAGGATGCCGTGGGCGCGCGGCTCTTCGACCGCGACACGCGAAACGTGGAACTCACCGCCGAGGGGAGGACGCTGGAGGAGCCGGCGCGGCGCCTGCTCGCCGATTTCGAGACGCTCGCGGCCGACATCGGCGAGCGCGTGGCGCTTCGAAAGGGGCGCGTGTCGGTGGCGGCGCTGCCCTCGCTCGCCGCCGGGTGGCTGCCGGGCCTCTTCGCCGAGTACCGCGCCGCGCATCCCGGCGTCGACCTTGAGCTCTTCGACACGCTCTCGGACCAGTGCCTGGAACTCGTGCGCGCCGGGCGGGCCGACTTCGCGCTCGCTGCCACGGGCCCGGATTCGGCGGAGTGGGCCACGGAGGTGCTCTGCCGCGACCGCTTCCACCTCGTGTGCCGCCACGACCATCCGCTCGCGAGGAAGGCCACGCTGCGCGTGAAGGACCTCGCCGCGCACCCCTTCGTGCACTTCACGCGCGCGAGCAGCGTGCGCCAGCATCTCGAGGCGGCGCTGCACCCCCAGCAGATGGCGACCGTGCTGGAGGTCGAGCACCTCACGACCGTCATGGGCATGGTGGAGGAAGGCGTGGGCATCACCGTCGTGCCCGCGCTCACCCTCTTCGAGTTCGACCGCGGCTCGCTCGTGCACCGGCCATTCCGGCTTCCGGGGCTCGAGCGCACGATCTACCTCGTGCGGCGCGCGGATCGCGGGCTGTCGCTCGCGGCCCGTTCCCTCTACGACCTCATGATCCAGCGCAAGCCGGCGTTGCGCCGCGCTTGAACCAGTTCAAGAATTCCGCAGGTTTCCGCGCGTGAGGTGAACCCCGGGCCCGGGAGCGGGTCCCTCTTGCTCCACTCACCCTTCACAGGAGCTACCCTTGAAGAACCTGGCAAMCCTGGCCGCCGTGGGGGCTTTCGCCCTGTCGGCCGCGGCCTTCGCCCCCGCCGTCCTYGCCGCCGACCCGCACCAGCACGGCCATGGCGCGGCCCCGATGAAGCTGCAGCTCGACCACGGCAAGAAGTGGAGGACGGACGAGGCGCTTCGCCGCGGCATGTCCTCGATCCGCGAGACCGTCCACGGCGCGCCCGCCCCGCTGCACAAGGGCACCGCCAAGCCCGAGGCCTACGCGGAGCTGGGCAACCGGGTCGAGGCCGACGTCGGCCGCATCGTGAAGGAGTGCAAGCTGCCGCCGGAAGCCGACGCGCAGCTGCACATCGTCGTGGCGGAGCTGATCGCCGGTGCCGACGCCATGAAGTCGGCCAAGGACGGCAAGGCCGGCCGCGCGGGCCTCGTGAAGGTCGACGGCGCCCTCAAGTCCTACGCCACCTACTTCGACCACCCCGGCTGGAAGTGAAAATCGTGCGACCATAACGGTCGCCATGAGCACCGCCGCCATTCCACCCGGTTTCCGCTCCATCTCGATCGGGGGCGAGTTCCTGAGGACCGTTGGCCCGATGTACGGGCGATGGGATGGCGAGCGGGTGCGCCTCGGCTTCCGGGTCGAGCACCGTCACGGCAACATCGCCCGCAATGGCCACGGCGGCATGCTCGCCACCTTCGCCGACATGCAGATGGCCGTGGTGACGCACTACCAGTGGCCCGAGATCGCCGGCCACAGCTTCCCCACCATCAGCATGACCACGGACTACGTCGCGCCCGCGCCCATGGGCGCGTGGGTGGAAGGCAGCGCCGACGTGATCCGCGCCACCAAGTCCCTCGTCTTCATCCAGGGCACCGCGAGCGTCGAGGGCGTGACGATCCTGCGCTTCAGCGGCGTCTACAAGATCGGCCCGAAGCGCGACTACGCCAACCCGCGCGATCCCTTCGGCCTCGTCACCGACACCCACGCGAAGAAGAAATGACCATGGAAAAGCCCGCCGTCATCGCCGTCGCCATCACCGGAAGCGTCCCGCGCAAGAAGGACAACCCCGCCGTACCCGTCACCGTGGCCGAGCAGATCGAGAGCACGCACGAGGCCTTCGAGGCCGGCGCCACCCTGGTGCACATCCACGTGCGAAACGACGACGAGTCCTCCGGATCCGACCCCGCGAAGTTCGCGGC
>PQAI01000225.1 GCA_003105245.1 Betaproteobacteria bacterium
GAGGTCTTCGCCACGCGCAGGAAGGGCTCCGCCTCGAAGCCGGGGATCGCGACGGGCGCTGCCCTGGGCGCTTCGGCCGCGGCCGCGACACCGCCGCCGATGTTCAGGGCCGGCCGCGCGGCCGGGGCATCCGCCGGGCCGGCGCCGGCACCGGCGCCCGCGAACTGCACCGGACCCGAGGCGGGCGAGGCGCGCCGCGACATGAGCGCGCGGATGGCCACGAAGGCGATCGCGGCCACGAGCAGCATCGCGAGGAAGCCCGCGATCCCGCTGCCTCCGAAAAGCGAGCCCAGGAGCGCGCCGATGCCCAGGCCCGCGATGAGGCCGCCGAAGCGGCTCATGAAGCTCGGCTGGGCGGGCGGCGTGGCGGGAGCAGGCTTGGCCGCCGTGGCCGGCGACCCGGCGGCCTGCGCGGGCGCGGCCGGAGCCGTGGCCGGCGCGGCCTCCTTCATGGTGGTCGGGGCCGGGCGCTGCTTGCCGAGGTTGCCGCCGCCGCCGAAACGCTTGGCGGCGTAGGCGTCGGTGGCCGCGAGGCCGAAGGCGAGGAGGGCGGCGGCGAGGAGCGGGGCGATCTTCATTGTTGTCCTGTCTCGTGCGGGGAATCGGGCGCCGCAAGTATAAAGGGCGCCCGGCCGCCGTTTGCCGCGGCCGGACGCCCATTGCGGAAGATCATCAGCCGACGGCCACCTGGATGCGGCGCGGCTGCGCGTGCTCGGCCTTCGGGATGCGAAGCTTCAGCACGCCGTGGTTCAGCTCCGCGGAGACCTTGCCCGCGTCCAGTTCCTTGGAGAGCGTGAAGGCGCGCCGGTACCGGGGCAGCGCCACCTCGACGTGGGTGGGCTCCATGCCCTCGGGAACGGGGATCGCGATCTCGCCCTCGATCGTGAGGGTGTCGGCCTCGACGTGCAGGTTGAGCTTCTCCCTGGGCACGCCGGGCAGGTCGGCGTAGAGGGTGATGCCGCCGGTGTCCTCGATCACGTCCACGGCCGGCAGGAGCGCGGCTTCCACGGGGGCGCTGGCGGCCTGCCGCGCGACTTTGGTGGTGTCGTTCATGGTCTGGGCTCCTTACTGGACGGTGATGCGACGCGGCTGCGCGGAGGCCTTGCGGGCCACGCTGATGTGCAGCACGCCGTCGCGGTAGCGGGCTTCCACGGCGCCCGGGTCGGCGTCCTCGGGCAGCGTCACGACGCGGCGGAAGCGGCCCGAGAAGCGCTCGTCGATGTGCACGCTCGCCTTCTCGGGCGCGGGCTCGGCCTTGCGCTCGCCGGCGACGGTGAGGACGCCCTTCTCGATCTGCACGTCGAGGGTGGCCGGGTCGATGCCGGGCGCGAAGGTGTAGAGCTCGATCGACTTCGGCGTCGAGCCCACGTTGATCGCCGGGTAGCCGCCGCGGGCGAGCCCCCGGATGCTGGGAGAGATGTCGAACGCCTGGAGCATCTCGCGCTGCAGGCGGTCCATTTCCGCGAACACGTCGCGGGCGAAGAGCGGACGGTAGGGCATGTGCGGTTCTCCTGTCGGATGTGGGCGCCCGCGAAGGGGCGCTTACGCCGGTTATCTGAGGCCCGCCGCGGCGATTTCAATATCCCTTGATTCCGCGGGCTCCGGCCCCACCTCCGGGACGTGGGCCCCGCCAGGCGCGCGGGCCCGTTGCCGGCGGCAGGCTCGACGCATGCAATTCAAGGACTACTACCAGACCCTGGGCGTGTCCCGGGACGCATCGGCCGACGAGATCAAGAAGGCCTTCCGCAAGCTCGCCCGCAAGTACCACCCGGACGTCTCGAAGGAGAAGGACGCCGAGGCGCGCATGAAGGACGTGAACGAGGCCCACAACGTCCTTTCGGATCCGGAGAAGCGCGCCGCCTACGACCGGCTCGGCCGCGGCTGGCAGTCCGGGCAGGAGTTCCGTCCGCCGCCGGGCTGGGACGCCCCCTTCGAGTTCTCCACCCGCGGCTTCACGCCGGGCGAGGAGGCGGATTTCTCCGATTTCTTCTCCGAGCTCTTCGGGCGCATGGGCGGCATGCGCGGCGCGGCGCGGCCCGCCCGGCGCGGCGAGGACCACCACGCCCGCGTGCTCCTCGACATCGAGGACGCCTTCGGGGGCGTGTCGCGCCAGGTCTCGCTGCGGGTTCCCGCGGTCGACGCCTCGGGCCGCGCGTCGTACCGGGAGCGCACCCTGAACGTGAAGATCCCGAAGGGCGTGCACGCCGGCCAGGTGATCCGGCTCGCCGGGCAGGGCGCGCCGGGCGCGGGCGGCTCGGCCGCCGGCGACCTGCTGCTCGAGGTGCAGTTCCGTCCGCACCCCCGCTATCGTGCCGACGGTCGCGACCTGTTGCTCACGGTACCCGTGGCGCCGTGGGAAGCGGCCCTGGGCGCCGTGGTCCCCGTGCGCCTTCCCGGCGGCGAGGTCCGCGTGCGGGTGCCGGAGGGCGCGCAAAGCGGCGCCCAGCTGCGCCTGCGCGGCAAGGGCATCCCGGGCGATCCTCCCGGCGACGCGCGGCTCGACCTCCAGGTGGTCCTGCCGCCGGCGGATTCGCCGCGGGCGCGGCAGCTCTACGAAACGATGGCGCGCGAGCTCGACTTCGACCCGCGCGCGGCGGCTCAGTAGCCCCCGGGGCCGGCGGCCGGCATCCCCTGGCGCATCTTCGCCACCACCTGCTGGGCGCCGGCGGCCATCAGGCGCGCGTCGGAGGCGATGGTGACGAACCGGAATCCCTTCGCGATGCGCTTGAGCGCTCCTTCCGGCGTGCCGTTGTGGATGCCGGCGACCACGCCGTGCTCCTTCGCCTTGGCGAGGATGAGGTCGATCGCCTCCGCGACGGGCTTGTCCACGTCGTCGAAGGTGGGATTGCAGCCGAGCGCGAGCGACAGGTCCGCGGGGCCGATGTAGACGGCGTCCAGCCCCTTCACCGAGAGGATCGCGTCGAGGTTGTCCAGCGCCTGGCGCGTCTCGATCATCGCGAACACCACGACGGTGTCGTTGGCGTTCTTCTGGTAGTCGGCGCCGCCGTAGAGGAGCGCCCGGATGGGCCCCATGCTGCGCGTGCCCCGCGGCGGGTAGTGCGTGGCCGAGACGAGCCGCTCGGCGTCCTCCGCCGTGTTCACCATCGGGCAGATGAGCGCGTAGGCGCCGGCGTCGAGCATCTTCATCAGGATGCCGGGCTCGTTCCACGGCACGCGCACCACCGGCACCGTGTCCGTGGTCGAGATCGCGGTGAGCATGCCCACGGCCGCCTGGTAGTCCATCAGCCCGTGCTGCATGTCGATGGTGAGGGAGTCCCAGCCCTGGTGGGCCATGGTCTCCGCCGAGAACCCCGCGGGGATCGCGAGCCAGCCGTTCACCACGGCGCCGCCCGCCTTCCAGATGCTGCGGATCCTGTTTTCGCGCATGGCCGCCTCCCGCCTCAGGCCTTCTGGCCGATCTCGAAGTCGGCGAGCATCTCGAGCGCCCGCACCATGCCGGAGTGGTCCCACGCCTTGCCGCCGTGGGCTGCGCAGGCGTTGAACAGTTCCTGGGCCGTCGCGGTGTTGGGCAGGCTCAGGCCCATCTTGCGCGCCGAGGAGAGCGCGAGGTTGAGGTCCTTCTGGTGCAGCTCGATGCGGAAGCCGGGGTTGAAGGTGCGCTTCACCATGCGCTCGCCGTGGACCTCGAGGATCTTCGAGGAGGCGAAGCCGCCCATGAGGGCCTGGCGCACCTTCGCGGGGTCGGCGCCGGCCTTGGAGGCGAAGAGCAGCGCCTCGCCCACCGCCTCGATGTTGAGCGCGACGATGATCTGGTTGGCGACCTTGCAGGTCTGGCCGTCGCCGTTGCCGCCCACGAGCGTGATGTTCTTGCCCATGAGCTCGAAGAGGGGCTTCGCGCGCGCGAAGCCGGCCTCGGTTCCGCCCGCCATGATGGTGAGCGTGGCGGCCTTGGCGCCCACCTCGCCGCCGGAGACGGGCGCGTCCACGTACTCGCAGCCGAGCGCGTTGATGCGCTTCGCGAAGTCCTTCGTCTCGATGGGCGAGATCGAGCTCATGTCGATCACGAGCTTGCCGGCGGAGAGCCCCTCGGCCACGCCGCCCTTGCCGAAGAGCACCTTCTCGACGTCGGGGGTGTCCGGCACCATCGTGATGATCACCTCGGCGGCCTTCGCGACCTCCGCGCCGCTGGCGCAGACCTTCGCGCCGCCCTTCACGAGCGCCTCGGGATAGGGGCCGATGGTGTTCACGAAGAGCTCGTGGCCCGCCGCCTGCAGGTGGCCCGCCATCGGCGCGCCCATGATGCCCAACCCGATGAAGCCGACCTTGCTCATGGCGAATCTCCTTGTGTCGTGTCAGCGGACGAGGCTCGGCCGCTTGTTGTCGAATTTCCAGCCCGGGATGAGGTACTGCATGGCCACGGCGTCGTCGCGCGCGCCCAGCCCGTGCGACTTGTAGAGCTCGTGCGCCTGCGCGAGCTTCGCCTCGTCGATCTCCACGCCGAGGCCGGGCTTGCCCGGCAGCTCGAGGAGCCCGCCGCGGATGCGGAAGGGCTCCTTCGTGAGGCGCTGGCCGTCCTGCCAGATCCAGTGCGTGTCGATGGCGGTGACCTTGCCCGGCGCGGCGGCCGCCACGTGCGTGAACATGGCGAGCGAGATGTCGAAGTGGTTGTTCGAGTGCGAGCCCCAGGTGAGTCCCCAGTCGCGGCAGGTCTGCGCCACGCGGATCGAGCCCTGCATCGTCCAGAAGTGCGGGTCGGCGAGCGGGATGTCCACCGACTGCAGCGCGAGCGCGTGCGCGAGCTGGCGCCAGTCGGTCGCGATCATGTTGGTCGCGGTGGGCAGCCCCGTGGCGCGGCGGAATTCCGCCATCACCTCGCGCCCGGAGAATCCCTGCTCGGCGCCGCAGGGATCCTCGGCGTAGGCCATGACGCCGTGCAGGTCCCGGCACAGGCGGATCGCCTCCTCGAGGAGCCAGCCGCCGTTGGGGTCGAGCGTCACGCGCGCCTTCGGGAAGCGCTCGTGCAGCGCGCGGATCGCCTCGACTTCCTCCTCGCCGCGCAGCACGCCGCCCTTGAGCTTGAAGTCCTCGAACCCGTAGAGCTCGTGCGTGGCCTCGGCGAGCCGCACGATCGCCCGCGGGGTGAGGGCCTCCTCGTGGCGCAGGCGGAACCAGTCGTTCGGGGCGTCGGGTTCGCTGCGATAGGGAAGGTCCGTCTTGCGGCGGTCGCCGACGTAGAAGAGGTAGCCCAGCACGCGCACGCGGTCGCGTTGCCGGCCCTCGCCCAGCAGGTCCGCGACGGGCACGCCGAGGAACTGCCCCAGGAGGTCGAGCATCGCGGACTCCACGGCGGTGAGGGCGTGGATGGTGGTGCGCAGGTCGAAGGTCTGCAGCCCCCGGCCGCCGGCGTCGCGGTCGGCGAAGCGCCGCCGCATCTCCTGCAGGACGGCGTTGTACGCGCTCACGGGCCGTCCCACGACGAGGGATCGCGCCTCCTCCAGCGTCTGGCGGATCTTCTCGCCGCCCGGCACCTCGCCGACGCCGGTGTTTCCGGCGCTGTCCTTCGCGACGACGACGTTGCGGGTGAAGAAGGGTCCGTGCGCGCCGCTCAGGTTGAGCAGCATGCCGTCGTGCCCGGCGACTGGCACGACCCGGAACTCGGTGACGACGGGGGTGGGGGATGTCATGGCTCGGTACCTGGTACGCGTACCTGGTACATGTTCCGGGTTCGCACGTCGGAGGCGTTGCGGTGGATCAGTTGGCGGTGATCTTTCCGGTCTCGATGACCGTCTTCCAGCGCGCGAGCTCCTGCTGCTGGAAGGCGGCGAACTCGCCCGGCGTGCCGGCCACGATCTCGAAGCCCAGGTCGGTCATCTTCTTCGTCACCGCCGGGTCCCGGAGCCCCTCGACCGCGGCCCCGTGGATCTTCGCCTTCACCTCGGCCGGCAGCCCGCGCGGGGCGGCGAGGGCCTGCCAGGAATAGACCTGCGCGTTCTTCACCCCGGATTCCTCCAGCGTGGGCACGTTGGGCAGCAGCGGCGAGCGCTTCGCGCTCGTGATCGCGAGGGCCTTGAGCTTGCCGCCCTGGATCTGGGTGATGACGGCGTTGATGTTCTGGAACGACATCTCGGCGTGGCCGGCGACGAGGTCGTTGATGGCCGGCGCGCCGCCCTTGTAGGGAACGTGCAGGCCGGAGGTGCCCGTCTGCTGCCAGAAAAGCTCGGCGGTGAGGTGGTCGGAGGAGCCCGCGCCCGAGGAGGCGAACGAGACCTTGCCGGGATTCTTCTTCAGGTGGGCGATCACGTCGGCCACGGAGTTCACCGGCAGGCCCGGGTTGGCGACCAGCACGTTGGGGGCCTGGACCGCCACCGACAGGAGGTCGAAGTCCCTGCTCGGGTCGTAGGGCAGGCTCTTCTGCAGGTGCGGGTTCACCACGAAGACGGCGAGCGAGGAGACGAGCAGCGTGTAGCCGTCGGCCGGCGCGTTCTTCACGAAGGCGGCGCCGATGGCGCCCGTGGCGCCGGGCTTGTTCTCGACCACGAAGGTGCCGCCCAGCTTCTCGCCCATCTTCTGGGCCAGGACGCGGCCGACCATGTCGGAGGAGCCGCCGGCGGGGAAGGGGACGACGACGGTGACGGACTTGGCGGGATAGCCGGCGGCGTGCGCGCCGAGCGAGGCGGCGGCCGCGAGGCAGAGGGCGGAAAGCAGGGCGGCGGGCTTCATGGGAGTGTCTCCTCCGGACGGGGTTGTTCGATCTCTGGCGGGGCGCTTGCGGGGGTTGCGGCGCGAATGGTAACGGTAACATCAAGGCGCCGTCAATACCGTAAATTACTCTKTCKAAACAGGGGGATCGKCGAAATGGTATCGGTGCCATTGCGGGTTCGGCGTGCGGCRGGCTATCCTTCCGGTGTCCGAATCCCGCGCCCGTCCCCACCGCCTTGGCGAAATCCCCGTCCCGCAAGCCCCGTGCCGTCAAGGGCGCGGCCGCCCGGCCGGCCGCCGCCAAGCCGGTGACGATCCGCGACGTGGCCAAGGTGGCCGGCGTCTCCGCCATCACCGTGTCGCGCGCGCTCGCGCGCCCCGAGCTCGTTTCGCCGGAGACCCTGGAGCGTGTCCGGGCGGTGGTGACGCGCACCGGCTACGTCCCCAACGTCCTGGCCGGAAGCCTGCGCACGCGCCGCAGCCGCATCATCGCGGCCATCTTCCCGCAGGTGTCGAACACGCTCTTCGTGGAGGCCATCCAGGCGCTCACCGAGCGCTTGCGGGAGGAGGGCTACCAGGTGCTGCTGGGCCTTTCCTCCTACGAGCGGCGCGAGGACGAGCTCATCGCCGGGATCCTCGGCCGGCAACCCGACGGCATCCTCCTCACCGGCGTGTCGCACGCGCCCGAGACGCGCCGGCGCCTCATCGCCGCGCACATCCCCGTCGTGGAGACGTGGGACCTCACGCCCTCGCCCATCGACATGCTCGTGGGCTTCTCGCACGAGAAGGTGGGGGCGGCCATGGCGCGCCACCTCCTGGCCCGGGGCCACCGCGACATCGGCCTGGTGTGGAACAACGACGCGCGCGCCGAGCTGCGCCGGCGCGGCTTCCTGGAAGTGCTCGCGGGCAGCGGCATCGAGCCCGCGGCGACCTGCCTGGGCCCGGCGCCGGCCACCTTCCCGCGCGGGCGCGAGGGGCTCGCGCAGCTGCTGCGATCCGGCAAGCGGTTCACGGCCGTGGCCTGCAGCTCCGACCCGCTCGCCCAGGGCGTCATCGCCGAGGCGCAGGACCGGGGACTGCGCATCCCCGCGGACCTCGCGGTGATCGGCTTCGGCGACCTCGACTTCGCGGCCCACACCACGCCCGCCCTCACCACGGTGGGCATCGACAAGGTGGCGATCGGCCGCCTGGCCGCCGAGATGCTGCTCGCGAGGATCGCCGGCCGCGAGGCGGGCGAGCGGATCGTCGACGTCGGGTTCACCGTGATCGAGCGCGCGAGCACCTGAGGCGCCCGCGCGCTCAGTCGACCTTCACCCAGGTCATCTCGAGGTAGTTGTCGGGGCGGTGGAAGACCGTCACGCCCTTGCGCACGGCCCAGGGGATCACCTGGCGGTGCAGCGGGATCACGTAGGCCTCGGTGCGCACGCGCTGCAGCGCCCGCTCCATGATCGCCGCGCGCTTCGCCGCGTCCATCTCGACGTCGGAGGCCTCGATCATCCGGTCGAGCTCCTCGTCGCGGAAGCGGCCGGAGTTGAAGTCGCCGCGGCCCTTGCCGTCGTAGGAGTGCAGCACCGGCCCCAGCACGAGCCCGGGGTCGGTCGGCGCCCCGCCCCAGCCGTAGAGGTGGATCGCGAACTCGGTCAGGTCGACCTTCTGGAAGAACTGCGCGCGGGGCAGGAGGACGAGCGAGGCCTTCACGCCGACCTTGGCCCACATCGCGGCGATCGCGGTGCAGATGCGCTCGTCGTTCACGTAGCGGTTGTTGGGGCACAGGAGCTGCGTCTCGAACCCTTGCGGATAACCCGCCTGGGCGAGGAGCCGCCGGGCGAGCGCCGGGTCGTGGGGCAGGAGCCTCGGCTCGGTCGAGGCGGGCGCCAGGGCGCGCGCGGGCACCATCGAGCCGGTCGGCGCCGATTTCCCGCGCATCACCTGCGCGCGGATCGCCTCGACGTCGATGGCGGCGTAGAGCGCCTGGCGCACGCGCGCGTCCTTGAACGGGTTGCGGTCCTTCACGCTGCCGTAGCGCATCGCGTCGCCCGCCTGCTCCATCGCGAGGAAGATGACGCGGTTCTCGGGGCCCTCGATCACGCGCACGGCGGAATTGCCCTTGAGGCGCGCGATGTCCTGCAGGGGCGGGTCGAGCACGAAGTCGATCTCCCCGGAGACGAGCGCGGCCATGCGCGTGGCGTCCGACTTGACGGGGCGGTAGACGACCTCGTCCACGTTGCCCTCGAAGCGGCCCTCGGCCACGCCCCACCACTGCGGGTTCCGGCGCAGCACCGTCCTCACCTCCGGCTCCCACGAGACGAAGCGGAAGGGCCCGGTGCCGTTGGCGTTGCGCGAGGCGAAGGTGTCCTCGGCGTTCTTGAAGTCCTGGGGCCGCGCCGCGCCGTTCTTCAGGGCCCACGCCTTGCTCATGATCATGACCGCGTTCACGTATTCGAGCAGGATCGGCGAGGGTCCGGGCGTGACGATCTCGACCGTGAAGTCGTCGACGCGGCGCACCTTCCCGATGAGCGAGGCGAAGGTCTTGAAGTTCGAGGTGGGCATCTGCGCCCGCTCGATGGAGAAGACGACGTCGTCGGCGGTGAAGGGCGAGCCGTCGTGGAAGCGCACGCCCTTCCTCAGGTGGAACCGCCAGGTGGTGGCGTTCACCTTCTCCCAGGAGGTGGCGAGCGACGGGACGATGGCGAGGCTCCGGTCGCGGGCCGTGAGGCGCTCGTAGACGTGGTAGAGGATGTTGACGTTGATCCCCTCGTTCTGCCCGTGGGGATCGGCGGTGAGGAAGTCGCCCTGCGAGGACCAGCGGAAGGTGGCGGCCTGCGCCGCGAGGGCGCAGGCCGCGAGGAGGATGGCGGCGAGCGCCGCCGGGACGCGCGCCACCGGGCTACTTGATCTTCACCCAGGTGGCCTGCAGCCAGTTGTCGGCGCGGTGGATCACCTCGACGTTGGCGCGCGAGGCCCAGGGGATCACCTGCAGGTGCAGCGGGATGTGCAGGACGTTGTCGTGGTGGAACTTCATCGCCTTGATGATCGTCTCCTGGCGCCGCTTCTGGTCCGTGTCGCCCTTGGCGCTGTCGATGAGGGCGTCGAACTCGGGGTAGGAGTAGTTGCCCCAGTTGTAGTCGCCGTCGCCCTTGTCGTTGCGGCTGTGGAGCACCGGCTGCAGGGTGAAGATGGCGTCCGTGGTCGCCCCGCCCCAGCCCAGCATGTACATGCTCACGTCCAGGCGCTGCGCCTTCGGGAAGTACTGCGCGCGCGGAGCCGCGTTCACCTTCATGGTGATGCCGCCCTTGGCCACCATGCCCGCGACCGCCACGCAGATCTTCTCGTCGTTGATGTAGCGGTTGTTGGGGCAGTCGAGCGTCACCTCGAAGCCGTTGGGGTAGCCGGCGTCGGCCAGCAGCTTCTTCGCGGCCGCCACGTCGTACGGGTAGCGCTTGTCCATCTCCTTCGGGATGCCGGCGCGGTCCGGGTTGGGCAGGTTGATGGCGGTGGGCACCGAGAGGCCCCGCATCACCGCCTTGTTGATGGCGTTCACGTCGATGAGGCGGTACATGGCCTCGCGCACGCGCCGGTCCTTGAACGGGTTCTTGCCCTTCACGTTGGAGTAGAGCAGCTCGTTTCGCTGCTGGTCCATGCCCAGGAAGACGATGCGGTTCTCGCGGCCCTCGTAGACCCGCACCGACTTGTTCTTCTTGAGCTTCTCGACGTCCTGCACCGGCGGGTCGAGCACGAAGTCGAGCTCGCCCGACAGGAGGGCGGCCATGCGCGTGCCCTCGTTCTTGACGGGCGTGTAGACGATCTCGTCGACGTTGCCGTCGAAGTAGCCCTTCTCCTTGAGCCCCCACCAGTTGGAGTTCCTCTTGAAGACGCTCTTCACGTCGGGCTCGCGCGAGTACAGGAGGTAGGGGCCCGTGCCCATGGCGTTCCGGACCGCGAAGGTCTCCTCCTGGTTCTTGAAGTCCTGCGCCTTGACGACGTTGTGCTTCTCGCACCAGCGCTTGCTCATGATGAAAAGGCTGTTGGAGAGCATCTCCAGCATCACGGGGTTGGGAACGGGCGTGGTGAGCTCGACGGTGTAGTCGTCGATCTTCCGGGGCGCGCCCACGGCGTTGCCGTAGACGCGGAAGTTGGAGGTCTCGCCCTGCAGGCGCTTGATGGAGAAGACGACGTCGTCGGCCGTGAAGTCCGAGCCGTCGTGCCACTTCACGCCCTTCCTCAGGTTGAACACCCACACCGTCGGGCTCGTCTGCTTCCAGCTCTCGGCGAGCGCGGGCAGGATCTCGAGCTGCTTGCCGCGCGTGACCAGCGGCTCGTAGACGTGGCCGTTGATCGAGTTGGTGAGGAGCTCGTTCTGGGCGTGCGGGTCGGCGGTGACGTAGTCGCCCTGGCTGGACCAGCGAAGCGTCTTGGCGCCCGCGAGCGGGGCGGCGGCGAGGACTGCGGCGGCGACGGCTACGGCGAGGGTTCGGCGCATGGAGGTCTCCTCGGAAAGAGCGACGATGATACGCCATGTATGCGGGCTCCCCTCTCCCTCCGGGAGCGGGGCCGGGGGTGAGGGGCGCTATAATTTCCGTCTTCCCCGAAGGAGAGATCGCCATGAACGCCGTGGTCGACCGCAAGCCATCGCCGCCCGCCCTCAAGGACCCCTCGCTCTTCCGGGACCGCTGCTAC
The DNA here is from genome assembly GCA_003105245.1 of Betaproteobacteria bacterium. Taxonomy (GTDB): domain Bacteria; phylum Pseudomonadota; class Gammaproteobacteria; order Burkholderiales; family Usitatibacteraceae; genus FEB-7. The sequence continues at coordinate 11,338 of PQAI01000225.1, forward strand.
CTCGACGGCGCGTGGGTCGAGGCCGACTCGGGCCGGCGCTTCGACGTGGACAACCCGGGCGACGGGACGGTGGTCGGCTCGGTGCCGGACATGGGAGCGGCCGAGACGCTTCGCGCCATCGCGGCCGCCGAGAGGGCGCTTCCCGCCTGGCGCGCGCTCCCGGCCAAGGAGCGCTCGCGGATCGTGCGCCGGTGGTACGAGCTCATCCTCGCCAACGCCGACGACCTCGCGCTCATCCTCACCACGGAGCAGGGAAAGCCGCTGGCGGAGGCGAAGGGAGAGATCCTCTACGGCGCTTCCTTCGTCGAGTGGTTCGCCGAGGAGGGCAAGCGCGTCTACGGCGACACGATCCCCAGCCCCGCGAACGACCGCCGCCTCATCGTGCTCAAGCAGCCCATCGGCGTGTGCGCGGCGATCACGCCGTGGAACTTCCCCAACGCGATGATCACCCGCAAGATGGCGCCGGGGCTCGCGGTGGGCTGCACCTTCGTGCTCAAGCCCGCGGAGCAGACGCCCTTCTCGGCGCTCGCGCTCGCCGAGCTGGCGGAGCGAGCCGGATTCCCGAAGGGCGTGATCAACATCGTCACCGGCGACGCGCCCGCCATCGGCAAGGAGCTGTGCGCGAGCCCGGTGGTGAAGAAGGTCACCTTCACCGGATCCACGGAGGTCGGGCGCATCCTCATGCGCCAGAGCGCCGACACGATCAAGAAGCTCTCGCTCGAGCTCGGCGGCAACGCCCCCTTCATCGTGTTCGACGACGCCGACCTCGACGCGGCCGCCGACGGCGCGATGGCCTCCAAGTACCGCAACGCCGGGCAGACCTGCGTCTGCGCCAACCGCATCTACGTCCAGGAGGGCGTGTACGACGCCTTCGCAGGCAAGCTCGCCGAGCGCATGGAGAAGCTCAAGGTGGGCAGGGGCACGGAGGCCGGCGTGAACGTGGGCCCGCTCATCGACGCGCAGGGGCTCGCCAAGGTCGAGGAGCACGTGGCCGACGCCGTGGCCAAGGGCGCGAAGGTCGTGGTGGGCGGCAGGCGCTCGGCCCTCGGCGGGCGCTTCTACGAGCCGACGCTTCTCACCGGCGTCACCCCCGAGATGAAGGTTTCGCGCGAGGAGACCTTCGGGCCGGTGGCCCCGCTCTTCCGGTTCCGGGACGAGGCCGAGGCGCTGGCACTCGCGAACGCGACGGAGTTCGGCCTGGCCGGCTACTTCTATGCGCGCGACGTGGGCCGCGTCTTCCGCGTGGCGGAGGGGCTGGAGACCGGGATGGTCGGCGTGAACGTGGGCATCATCGCCAACGAGGTGGCACCCTTCGGCGGCGTGAAGCAGTCGGGCCTCGGCCGCGAGGGCTCGAAGTACGGCGTCGACGACTTCCTCGAGATCAAGTACGTCTGCCTCGGCGGGATACAGTGAGTGGGGGAGTGATGCAAGCGCAAGTCTTTGGAACGCAGATGAACGCCGATGCCCCGCCGATTGCCGCCGATGAATTCCTGTCAGGTCGTGCCAGCAGGTTGCGTTCGCCATCGATGAACCGCCGCGAGCCCCCGCTCCAGCCATCGCCTTATCGGCGGCAATCGGCGGGGCATCGGCGTTCATCTGCGTTCCAAAGACTTGCGCTCGCATCACTCCTCACCGCAGCCTCGCTCGCCGCGACCGCGCAGGTAACCCAGACCCA
>PQAI01000226.1 GCA_003105245.1 Betaproteobacteria bacterium
TCCAGCAGGCCGAGCACCGCCTTCACGGCCCGGACGAGGTGGTGGATGTCGAAGGGCTTCGTGACGAATCCGTCGGCTCCCCCGAGGATTCCCCTGAGCACGGCCTCGCGCGTGGCCTCGCCGGTGAGCATGAGGATCGGAAGGCCCTTGAGCACGGGGTGGTCGCGCATCCGGTGGAGGATGTCGAAGCCGTCGACGTCCGGCAGGTGCACGTCGAGGATCACGGCGTCGGGCAGCGGGGCGCGCCGCAGCTCCGCCAGGATCTGCTCGCGGTTGCCGGCGGCGCGCGACTCGAAGCCCTCGAGCTTGAGATACATCTGCAGCAGGCCGCAGATGTCCGGGTCGTCGTCGATGACGAGCACCATCGGCCGGCTCGCCTTGTCCCGCGCACGCTTGACCGCGGGGCGACGCGCCACGTTGACGCAGTAGCCGTTCTCGCGCAGGAACCGCTCGTTGGCGGCGGCCTCGGCTTCGGCCTCGTGGCCGGGCTCGACGGCGCGCGGCCGTGACTGGACCGAGGTGAAGAAGTCCCCGGGGTCGAAGCCATCGGACTGCAGCTGGTCCTTGCCGCTCACGAAGCCCTTGTCGACGAGCTCCAGCAGGCTCGCGCGCACGGCCTCCTGTTGCGGGGCGGGGGCGCGCTTGACGACCTCGGCGAGGCTCGCGCGGCCATCGATGAGCACGAGCGCCTCCAGCTGGGTGGGCGAGAGCTGCGTGCCTGCCTCGTGCAGCTCGTTCTCGCCTTCCTTGGTGAGGACCAGGATGGTGCTGTCGTCCGGTGCTTCAGGCATGGCGCGAAACTCCCCCCGTGCTGTCGCTCAGGTTTGGTTCGTCAGCCATTATCATGCCAGCATGGGACCCGATCCGGGGTCCTGGCCACCCGAAGACGGGGCCGGACCGCCGTGCCCCTATCCGGCGCCGGCCGGGGCCAGCGTGCCGCTCCCGGATTGAAGCGGCCCGAAGCGCCCGCGGTATTCCGCCGGAGTCATCCCGGTGTGACGCTTGAAGACCGTGCGGAAGAAGCTCGTGTCCGCGTATCCCACGCGCTCGCCGATCTCGCGCACCGAGGCGGGATCGCCTTCGAGGAGCTCCCGCGCCGCCGTGACCCTCATCATCTGCAGGTATTCACCCGGCAGCCGGCCCGTCGCGGCCTTGAAACGTCGAATGAACGTGCGCGAGCTCATCGCGCATCGTTCGGCGAGCGCGTCGATGCCGATGTCCTCCCGGAAATGGGCGCGCACGTGCTCCTCCGCCTTCTGGATGCGCTTGTCCGTGTGCGGGCGCGAGAGGGGAAGCACGGAGTAGCCGGACTGGCAGCTTCGCGGCAACCCGACGAGCAGCGACCGGGCCGTCTGCAGCGCGACCTCCCGGCCGCAGAATTTCTCCACGAGGTAGAGGCTGATGTCGATCGACGCGTACACGCCACCGCTGCAGCAGATGCGCCCGTCCTCGGTGACGAACTGCTCGGGCCGCCAGCGCACGTTGGGATACCGCTCCCGGAGCGCCTCTGCCACGCCCCAGTGCGTGGTCGCCTCCCGCCCGTCCATGAGCCCGGTCTCGGCGACGAACGCCGCCCCCGAGCACACCGCGCCGAGATAGGCGCCCTGCGCGTGCATTCGCCTGAGCCAGGCGATGAGCGACGTATGGCGCATGATCCTCTGCTGCAGTTCCCAGGCCGACGCGGAAACCATCGCGATGTCCGTGCGGTCGATGGATTCCAGGGCGCACTCGGGCTTGATCCCCACGTTGCACAGGCTCTTCACCATGCGTCCGCGGGGAGACGCGAGCCGCACGCGAAAGCGCGGCTGCGGCGGTTCGCCCTTGAGCCAGTTCCACAGCAGTCCGGCCGAATGGAAGACTTCCACGGGACCGATCGCCGTCGAGGCGTAGCCGCCGTCCAGCAGGACCACGGTGACATCGATCGGCCGTCCGGGGCCGGCGATCGCGGCATTGGCGCCGGCGAGTTTCGCCGGGCGCCCGTTGGCAGCGCGCTTCACTTGCATGGCGGCTCCTCCCACAGTCCGAGTTCCGCGCCGACGGGATCGACGATGAGCGCGATGCGCGCCACGCCCTCGACGCAGAACGGTTCCACGGCGATCGCCGCACCCAGCAGGGCGGCGCGCCGGCTGGCCGCCGCCACGTCGTCCACTCGCACGTACGGCGTCCAGTGCGACGCCATGCCCGCTTCCCGTTCCGCGGCCCGCATCTGGTACAGCGATCCGATGTCGTGGCCGGCGTTCGCCAGCCGCACGAACTCGCCGCCGTTCGCCGCCTGCGGGCGCGTGCTCCAGCCGAACAATCCCGTGTAGAACCCGGCCGCACGCGTCGCGTCCGCGGCGGCGAGATCCACCCAGCAGAATCGTCCGGCCGGAGGTCGCGCCATCAGACCGCCGTCATCGGCTCGATGACGGTCCGCACCTCGGTCACCTTGTTCGCCGGGAAGCCGCTGTCCTGCGCGTGCTTCATGACGCTCTCCGCGCTGTCGGCGATGTAGATGCAGAAGGTCTTGTCCTGCACGACGTACGAATGCTCCCAGGTGACCTTGCCGCCGAGCTTGGCGATGGACGCATTCGACTTCGCCGCGGCCTCCCTGAGCTCGCCGGGCGCGAGGTTCTGGACGCCGGGCAGGTTTCTTTCGATCACGAATCGCTTCATGGTGCTTCTCCATGGTTTGGTTGGAAGAAGCGCCACTATCCGCGCCGGCGACGCGCCGGGGGAGCGGCAGGAATGCCAATCTACCATGGCATTCGTGACATCGCGCCCGGGCGGGGACGCCGGAGGAAGGGTCCCTTCGCCCCGGGGAGGAATGTGGACAAGGGCCATCCCGGGGCCTCACGGGCCGGCGGTTGTCCACACCGCGAAGCGCCGCTTGATCCGGATCGTCGCGTGCGTACGCTCGCTGCCATGCCGCTCAAGACCACCGCCGGAGACCACGGCGCCATCGCCAAGGGTCGCGGCGCCACCGTCAACCCGGAGGGGCGTTTCGAGAAGGCCTCGCGCGAGGCGTTCGACGACGACTGGTTCCAGGAGCCCCCCGAAGACGAGGCGGCGAAGCCGAAGACCGTCGTCACGATCGAGCGCGCGAAGAGCGTGATCTCGCGGCACGACTCTCCGGACCTCGACTTCTCGCAGTCGGTGAATCCCTACCGGGGATGCGCCCATGGATGCCCTTACTGCTATGCCCGTCCCTCGCACGCGTACCTGGGCCTATCGCCGGGGCTCGATTTCGAGACGCGCCTCTTCGCGAAGCCCGGGGCCGCGCGGCTGCTGCGCGAGGAACTCGCGCGCCCCGGCTACCGCTGCGAGCCCATCGTCATCGGCTCCAACACCGACGGCTACCAGCCCATCGAGCGCGAGCACCGCATCACGCGCTCGATCCTCGAGGTGCTGCGCGACGCATCGCATCCGGTGTCCATCGTCACGAAGTCCGCGCTCGTCGAGCGCGACCTGGACCTCCTCGCCCCCATGGCGCGCGACAAGCTCGTGTCGGTCACGATCTCGGTGACCACGCTGGACAACGGGCTCGCGAGCCGGATGGAGCCGCGGGCGAGCGCGCCGGCGCGCCGCATCGAGGCGATCCGCCGCCTCGCTTCCGCGGGCGTTCCGGTGGGCGTCAACGTGGCGCCCATCATTCCGTTCCTCACGGACCACGAGATCGAGTCGATCCTCGAGGCCGCGGCGGCCGCCGGCGCGTCGTGGGCCGGCTGGACGCTCCTTCGGCTTCCCTGGGAGGTGAAGGACGTCTTCCGGGCCTGGCTCGAGGAGCACGCGCCGCTGAAGGCCGCGCACGTGATGGCGCGCCTGAACGAGATGCGCGGCGGGCGCGACAACGACCCGCGCTTCGGCAAGCGCTTCACCGGCGAAGGGCTCCTCGCGGACCTGCTGCGGCGCCGCGTGCGCGTGGCGCGGGAGCGGCTCGGCCTGGGCCGGGAGGTCCCGGCGCCGGCTTGCGACCGCTTCCGGGCGCCCTCGACCGGGGGACAGATGAGCCTCCTCTAGGGGGCGGGCGATGGTATTCTCTTGCCCCATTTGCCGCCGGGAGACACAATTTTCCGGAACGGCGCGCTCGTGCCCCAAAGCACCCCTTTTGAGGAGCCCCCGATGTCCGCCGCACCCCTTTCCCTGGACGACAAGTACACGCGCGAGGCCGGCCGCGTCTTCCTGAGCGGCACGCAGGCGCTCGTGCGGCTTGCGATGCTCCAGCGCAGCCGCGACCAGGCGGCCGGGCTCGATACGGCGGGATTCGTCTCCGGCTACCGCGGCTCGCCCCTGGGCGGGTTCGACCAGGCGCTCTGGAAGGCGAGGAAGCACCTCGAGGCGCACCATGTCTTCTTCACGCCGGGCGTCAACGAGGAGCTGGCCGCCACCGCGGTCTGGGGCACGCAGCAGGTGGGCCTCTTCCCCGGCGCGAAGTACGACGGCGTGTTCGCGATGTGGTACGGCAAGGGCCCGGGCGTGGACCGCTGCGGCGACGTGTTCAAGCACGCCAACGCCGCGGGGACGGCCGCCCACGGCGGGGTTCTCCTCATCGCCGGCGACGACCACGCCTGCAAGTCGTCCACGCTTCCGCACCAGTCCGAGCACGCCTTCGACGCGGCGATGATCCCCGTGCTCTATCCCACGGGCGTGCAGGAGATCATCGAGCTGGGGCTGCACGGCTTCGCCATGTCGCGCTTCTCCGGCTGCTACGTGGCCTTCAAGACGATCTCGGAGACGGTCGACTCCTCGGCCTCCGTGGCGATCGATCCCGCGAGCCCGAGGATCGTCATCCCGGGCGACGTCGCGATGCCCCCGAAGGGCATGAACATCCGCTGGCCGGACTCGCCGCTCGAGCAGGAGCTTCGCCTGCAGCGCGACAAGATCTACGCCGCGCTCGCCTACTGCCGCGCCAACGGGCTCAACCGGATCACGATCGACTCGCCCAATCCGCGGCTGGGCATCATCGCCTCCGGCAAGTCCTACCTGGACGTCCTGCAGGCGCTCGAGGACCTGGGCATCGACGGGCGCCACGCCGCCGAGATCGGCATCCGCCTCTTCAAGGTGGGCATGCCCTGGCCGCTGGAGCCCAACGGCGTGCGCGAGTTCGCGCAGGGCCTGGACGAGATCCTCGTGGTCGAGGAGAAGCGCCAGCTCATCGAGTACCAGATGAAGGAGCAGCTCTACAACTGGCGCGACGACGTGCGCCCGCGCGTCATCGGCAAGTACGACGAGCACGGGGAGTGGGAGGCGAACCGCTCSGAGTGGCTCCTGCCSGCCGCCGGCGAGCTCACCCCGGCGATGATCGCCCGCGTCATCGCCGCGCGCATCGGCAAGTTCTACACCTCCCGMATCGTGGAGGCGCGCCTGAAGTTCCTCGAGGCCAAGGAGGCCGCGCTCGCGCGTCCCCGCGCCCGGGCCGCGCGCATTCCCTACTTCTGCTCGGGCTGCCCGCACAACACCTCCACGCGCGTGCCCGAGGGATCGAAGGCGCTCGCCGGCATCGGCTGCCACTACATGGCCACCTGGATCCGGCCGGAGCAGACGATGACCTTCACCCAGATGGGCGGGGAAGGGGCGCCCTGGATCGGGATCCAGCCCTTCACGGAGATGCGGCACGTCTTCGCCAACCTCGGCGACGGCACGTTCTTCCACTCGGGACTGCTCGCGATCCGGGCCGCCGCGAGCGCGAACGTGAACATGACCTACAAGATCCTCTTCAACGACGCGGTCGCCATGACCGGCGGCCAGCCCGTGGACGGCTCGCTCACCGTGCCCATGGTCACGCGCCAGGTGGCGGCCGAAGGGGTGCAGCGCATCGCGATCGTGACCGACGATCCCGGCAAGTATCGCGGGGCCGCCGACCTCGCGCCGGGCACGACGGTGCACCACCGCGACGAGCTGGACGCGGTCCAGCGCGTGCTGCGCGAGGTGCCCGGCGTCACCGCGCTCGTCTACGACCAGACCTGCGCCGCCGAGAAGCGGCGCCGGCGMAAGCGCGGCACCTACCCCGACCCGGCCACGCGCGTGGTCATCAACGACCGCGTCTGCGAGGGCTGCGGCGAYTGCGGCGRGAAGTCGAACTGCCTCTCSATCGTSCCGGTGGAGACSGAGTACGGCCGCAAGCGSGCGATCGACCAGAGCACCTGCAACAAGGACTACTCCTGCATCAAGGGCTTCTGCCCCAGCTTCGTGACCGTCGAAGGCGGCAGGCTGCGCAGGCGCCAGCCGGTGGAGAGCCAGGCCGTCGCGCTCGCCGAGCCCGCCCTGCCTGCGCTGGAGCGGCCCTGGGGCATCCTCGTCACCGGCGTGGGCGGCACCGGCGTGGTCACCATCGGCGCGCTCCTGGGCGTGGCCGCCCACATCGAGGGCAAGGGGGTCGCCGTCCTCGACATGACCGGGCTCGCGCAGAAGGGCGGTTCGGTGTACTCGCACATCCGCATCGCGGCGAGGCCCGAGGACATCCACGCGGTGAGGATCGCCGCGGGCGAGGCGAACGCCGTCATCGGCTGCGACATGATCGTGGCGGCCTCCGACGAGGCCATCGCCAAGATGCAGGCGGGGCACACGCGCGCGGTGGTCAACCTCGACGTCGCGCCCACCGGGGCCTTCACGCGCGAACCCGACCTCGTAGTGCCCCGAAACGGCATGGCCGAGGCGATCTCGGAAGCCTGCGGCGCAGGCGCCGCCGACTTCGTGGAGGCCGGGGATCTCGCGACGGCGCTCCTGGGGGATTCCATCGCGACCAACCTCTTCATGGTGGGCTTCGCGTGGCAGAAGGGCCTGGTGCCCGTGGGCCGCGAGGCGATCCTGCGCGCGGTCGACCTCAACGGCGCGGCGGTGGAGGCGAACAAGGCGGCCTTCGAGTGGGGGCGGCGCGCGGCCGTGGACATCGGCGCCGTGCGCAAGGCGGCCGCGCCGGGGGGCGACGCGCCGGAGAGCCACCGGCCGTCGGCCAGTCTCGACGAGGCGATCGCGCGCCGCCGCGCCGAGCTCGCGAAGTACCAGGACGAGGCCTACGCCCGGCGCTACGAGGCCGCGGTGGCCCGGGTGCGGGACGCGGAGTCGCGCGCGGTGCCGGGATCGACGGCGCTCACCGGGGCGGTGGCTCGCTACCTCTTCAAGCTCATGGCCTACAAGGACGAGTACGAGGTGGCGCGGCTGCATGCCGATGGCGAGTTCCTGGCGCGCGTGGCGGGGCAGTTCGAAGGCGACTACCGGCTGAAGGTCCACCTCGCCCCACCCCTGTGGGCGGAGAGGGACCCGGCGACCGGCGAGCCGCGCAAGCGCGCCTACGGCCCCTGGATGCTCAAGGCGATGGCGGTGCTGGCGAGGTTCAGGGGATTGCGGGGCACCGCGTTCGATCCCTTCGGGCATTCCGCCGAGCGGCGCGAGGAACGGCGCCTCATCGTCGAGTACGAGGAGACGCTCGCCGAGATCGTCGAGCGGCTCTCCCCGCAAACGCACGCGACCGCCGTGGACCTCGCCTCGCTCCCGGAGCACATCCGCGGCTTCGGGCCGGTGAAGGCGCGGCACCTCGCGCAGGCGGCGGACCGGCGCACGGCCCTGCTGGGGCAGCTGCGCGACCCCGCGGCGATCGCGGCGCGCAAGCCCATTCCGGTCCGGGAAGCGGCCTGAGGGCCGCTCAGGTCCCGCCGAGCCCGGCCCAGGATAGCGTCCAGGAGCCCGGCTGCAGCGTGAGCTGGGCCTGCCACCCGAAGGGAAGCGTGAGCTTCCTCGCCACGTGCCCGAAGGGGAGACCCGCCAGCACCGGGCACGGCGCGATGGCGCGCAACGCCTCGGTCACCTCGTCCATCGAGTAGGGGTAGCGCGCCGGGTTGCGCGGCTCGCAGTCCGAGAAGTCGCCCAGGAGGATCGCGCGGGTGCGCGCGAGGATCCCCGCGTGGTGAAGCTGGAAGAAGAGGCGCTCGATGGCGTAGGGCTCCTCGGCGATCTCTTCCACGTAAAGGAGCCCGTCGTCGACGCCCGGAAGGTAGGGCGTGCCCGCGAGGTGCGCCAGCATCGAGAGGTTGCCGCCCCACAGCGTGCCCGCGATCGCGCCCGGCGCGTAGCCGTGCTCACCGGCGACGGTCTCGGAGTCCTGCGTCCCCCAGAGGGTCGCCGCGAAGTGCCGCTGCATGAACGCGTCGGGCTCGCCGTCGCCGAAGTCGACCGAGAGCATGGGGCCGTGGAGCGAGGCGAGGCCGCCGAGCGCGAGCGCCGCGCAGTTGAAGGCCGTGAAGTCGCTGAATCCGCAGAACGCCTTGCCGCTCGCGCCGACCGCGGCCCAGTCGATCGCGTCGAGCAGGCGCGTGATGCCGTAGCCGCCGCGAGCCGGGATCAATACGTCGATGGAAGGGTCCGCGAGAAGGCGGCGGAATCCCGCGAGGCGCTCCTCGTCGGTGCCCGCGAAGTAGCGCCACTGGGACAGGCAYTCCCCGGCCACCACCACGCGGTGGCCGGCGGAGCGCAGGCGCGAGACGGCCTCCTCGAGGCGCACGGGATCGACGCTTCCGGAAGGCGCGAAGACGCCGAAGCTGGCGGCGGCGGCCGGCGGCCGCGGGCGGCGCGGCTGCAACTCAGCCACGGCGCCGGTTCACCTCTTCGAACGCGACGAGGTTGCCGTCCGGGTCGCGAACGACGAACCGCCGGTTGCCGCGCTCGCCCGCGCCCGGCGCGGCGACGACGTGGTCGCCCGGCGGGATCGCCGCGAAGCGCTTGTCGACGTCGTGGATGTCCAGGTGGACGACGGGGCAGGGCGATGCGCCGGCCGCGGAAGCGCCGCTGCGCTCCGCGAGGATCACCTTGATCGCGCCGCCCGAGAGCACCGCGCCGCGGCCGGAGACCTTCTCTCCCCATGTCGTGACCACGGCCCAGCCCAGCGTGTCGCGGTAGAACGCGAGCGAGCGCTCGAAGTCCGCGGGCTGGATGAGCAGATGGTCGAATCGGTCGATCATGGCGGGGGAGGGCGCCCTAGGCCTGCGACTCGACGACCGCGACGGCCGTCATGTTGATGATACGCCGGACGGTCGCGGTGGGCGTCAGGATGTGCGCGGGCCTGTTCGCGCCCAGCAGGACCGGGCCGATGGTGATGCCGTCGCCGGAGGCGGTCTTGAGGAGGTTGAACGCGATGTTGGCCGCGTCCAGCGTGGGCATGATGAGCAGGTTCGCCTCGCCCTTGAGGCGCGAGTTCGGGAAGGCGTCGTGGCGGACCTCCTCCGAGAGCGCGGCGTCGCCGTGCATCTCGCCGTCGACCTCGAGGTCGGGCATGCGTTCGCGGATGAGGGCGAGCGCGGCGCGCATCTTGGCCGCGGAGGGCGCGTCGCTGGTGCCGAAGCTCGAGTGCGAGAGCAGGGCCACGCGCGGCACCAGGCCGAAGCGCCGGACCTCCTCCGCGGCGAGCTGGGTCATCTCGCAGAGCTGCTCCGGAGTGGGATCGACGTTCACGTAGGTGTCGCAGATGAAGATGGTGCGCCTGGGCAGCGTCAGGATGTTCATCGCGTAGTAGTTGCCCACGCCGGGGCGCCGGCCGATCACCTGGTCCACGTAGTGCAGGTGCAGCCCGTGGGTGCCGAAGGTGCCGCAGATCATGCCGTCGGCCTCGCCCTTGTGGATCATCATGGCGCCGATGAGCGTGTGCCGGCGGCGCATCTCGATCTTGGCGTACTGCATCGACACGCCGCGCCGCTCCGTGAGCCGGTGGTACTCGGTCCAGTAGTCGCGGTAGCGCGCGTCCCACTCGGGGTTCACGACCTCGAAGTCCTCGCCGGCCTTCAGGCGCAGCCCGAAGCGCTCGATGCGCTTCTCCAGAACCGCCGGCCGGCCCACCAGGATGGGCAGGGCGAGCTTCTCGTCCACCACCACCTGCACGGCGCGCAGCACGCGCTCGTCCTCGCCTTCGGCGTACACGATGCGCTTGGGCGAGGCCTTGGCCGCGGCGAAGATCGGGCGCATGGCGAGGCCGGAGGAGTAGACGAACTCGTTGAGGCGCTGCACGTAGGCGTCGAAGTCGGCGATCGGATTCGTCGCCACCCCGCTCTCCATGGCCGCCCGGGCCACCTCGGGGGCGATCTTCACGATGAGGCGCGGGTCGAAGGGCTTCGGGATGAGGTAGTCGCGGCCGAAGCTCATGCTTTCCTGCCGGTAGGCCATGGCGACCACGTCGGACTGCTCCGCCATGGCCAGGTCGGCGATGGCGTTCACCGCCGCGAGCTTCATGGGCTCGTTGATCGTGGTGGCGCCCACGTCCAGCGCGCCCCGGAAGATGAACGGGAAGCACAGGACGTTGTTCACCTGGTTGGGGTAGTCCGAGCGCCCCGTGGCGATGATCGCGTCGTCGCGCACCGCCTTCACCTCCGAGGGGAGGATCTCCGGCACGGGGTTGGCGAGGGCCAGGATGAGGGGGTTGGGCGCCATGCGCCGGACCATGTCCTGCTTGAGGACGCCGCCGGCCGACAGGCCCAGGAAGATGTCGGCGTCGCCGATGATGTCGCCGAGCGTGCGCGCGTCGGTCTTCTTCGCGTAGCGCGCCTTGTTCTCGTCCATGAGCTCGGTCCGGCCCTCGTAGACCACGCCGACGATGTCCGAGACCCAGATGTTCTCGAGCTTCACGCCCAGGGCGACGAGCATGTCCAGGCAGGACAGGGCGGCCGCGCCCGCGCCCGAGACCGCGAGCTTCACCTCGCCGATCTTCTTGCCCACGACGCGCAGGCCGTTGACGACGGCCGCGCCCACGATGATGGCGGTGCCGTGCTGGTCGTCGTGGAAGACGGGGATCTTCAGGCGCTCGCGAAGCTTCCTCTCGATGTAGAAGCACTCCGGGGCCTTGATGTCCTCGAGGTTGATGCCGCCGAAGGTGGGCTCGAGCGCGGCGATGACCTCGATGAGGCGGTCCGGGTCGAGCTCGTTCAGCTCGATGTCGAAGACGTCGATGCCGGCGAACTTCTTGAAGAGGACGCCCTTGCCCTCCATGACCGGCTTGGCGGCCAGCGGGCCGATGTTGCCCAGCCCCAGCACCGCCGTGCCGTTGGTGACCACGCCCACGAGGTTGCCGCGCGCGGTCAGGTTGCGCGCCTCGGCGGGCGACTCCTTGATCGCCTCGCAGGCGAAGGCCACCCCGGGCGAATACGCGAGCGAGAGGTCGCGCTGCGTGGCCAGCGGCTTGGTCGGCGAGATCTCGATCTTCCCGGGCCGCGGCAGGCGGTGGAAGTCGAGGGCGGCGGTCTTGAGGTTGTCGTGCATCGCGCTAAGCCCTTGAGCTGCATGGAGTTTGCAGCAAAGTCTAGCACGCGGGGGCGGGGGAAGCCGCGACGGGCTTGACGAAACGAGTCGATATAACTAAACATATCGACATATCAAGGGAGCCCCCATGAACCGCAACTACCTGCGCGCGATCCCGCGCGAATGGCGAAACCTCTCGCGCGTCTTCGCCGCCCTGGGCGACGAGCACCGCCAGCGCATCCTCCTCACCTTCGAGCCGGGCGAGCGCCTGAACGTCGGGGCCATCGTGGAGGTCTCGACCCTCACTCGCACCACGGTGTCGCACCACCTCAAGGTGCTGCGCGAGGCGGGCGTGCTGCGCTCGGAGAAGATCGGCAAGGAGGTCTGGTTCTGGCTGGACAAGGACCACCTGATCGACGCCCTGGGCGCCGTGCGCGACTACCTGAAGGAGAAGGCATGAGCCGCCGCGCGTTCCTGCGGGCGGCGCTCGCCGCATCCGCCGGCGTCCTCACGGGGTGCCCGTTCAGCCTCGAGCACGGCCTCTTCAACCGCTGCGCGCCGCCCGGGGGCCACCCCGTGATGCGCGAGCGGCTCGTCCGCGCGGCCTGGGAGGGCCTCGACCCGGCGAACGTGTGGGACTGCCACGCGCACCTCTTCGGCAACGGCCGCACGGGCGGCGGCATCTATCTCAACCCCGGCTTCGACCGGCCCACGACGCTCGCCGGCAAGGTCCGCCGGGCGATGTTCTTCAACGCTGCGTGCGGCGGCGAGGACGAGGAGCGGCTGGACGCGGCCGTCGTGCAGCGGCTCGCGCACCTCGTGGACGAGTTGCCGGAGGGCGCCAAGGTGATGCTGCTCGCCTTCGACTTCACGCACGATCCCGACGGCACGCGGCGCGAGGACCTCACGACCTTTGCCGTCCCCGACGCGTACGCCGCGCGCGTGGCGCGTGCCCGCTCCGATCGCTTCGAGTGGATCGCCTCCGTGCACCCCTACCGGCGCGATGCGGTGGCGGCCCTGGAAGCGGCCAAGGCGGCCGGCGCGCGCGCGGTGAAGTGGCTGCCCCAGGCCATGGGCATCGATCTCGCCCACCCGCGGTGCCGCGACTCCTACGCCGCCCTTCGCCGGCTGCGGCTGCCGCTGCTCGTGCACGTGGGCGAGGAGCAGGCGGTCGAGGGGGCGGGGCGCCACGAGCTCGGCAATCCCCTGTCGCTGCGCATCCCGCTCGATGCCGGCGTGAGCGTGGTCGCGGCCCATTGCGCGTCACTCGGCGAAAGTCCCGACCTCGATGCCGAGCCGGACCCGGCGCGCGCCCCGATGGCGCGCAACATCGACCTGTTCGCGCGGCTGATGCGCGAGCCGCGATACGGCGGTCTCCTCCGGGGCGACCTGTCCGCGGTGACGCAGGCCAACCGGTCGCTGGTCGTCGCGGAAATCCTCGCCAACGGCGCGTGGACCGGGCGGCTGCTCAACGGCTCGGACTACCCGCTGCCGGGCATCATGCCGATCTTCTCGGTGCAGGCCTTCGCGAAGGCCGGACTGCTGCCGGATGCGGCGGTGCCCGTCCTGTCGGAGCTGCGCCACGTGAATCCGCTCGCCTTCGACTTCGTCCTCAAGCGCTCGCTCTCCCGGGGCGGGAGCCGGCTGCCGGACTCGGCCTTCGAGACGCGCGGCTTCTTCGACTCGTCCGCGAGGGCCTGACCGTGTCCTCGCGCAGCCAGTTCGCCCTGCTCGCGGAGCGCCGCTTCGCGCCCCTCTTCTGGACGCAGTTCCTCGGCGCGGCCAACGACAATCTCTTCAAGTTCGCCTTCACGCTGCTCGCCACTTACCAGTCGGCGGCCTGGGGCGGCGTCGACCCGTCGACGGCCGGCTTCGTGATCGGCGCCATCTTCATCGCGCCCTTCGTGCTGCTGTCGGCCACCGCCGGCCAGCTCGCCGACAAGATCGAGCGCGGCCGCCTCATCCGCTTCGTGAAGGACTTCGAGATCGCGGTGATGGCGATCGCCGCGGCCGGCTTCGCCGCGCAGGTGCCGCCGCTCCTCTACGCCTCCGTCTTCCTCATGGGCGTGCACTCCACGCTCTTCGGGCCCGTCAAGTACGCCTACCTGCCGCAGCACCTGGACGGCACGGAGCTCACGGGCGGCAACGGAATGGTCGAGATGGGCACCTTCGTGGCGATCCTGCTCGGGACGATGGCCGCCGGATTCCTCGTGAAGGGGCAATCGGGGCCGGCGGGCGTGGCGGCGGGCTGCCTCGCCGTGGCCGCCCTGGGCCGCGTGGCGGCCGGCTTCGTGCCGCTTTCACCGGCGCCGGACCCGGGCCTCGCGATCAACTGGAACCCCTTCACGGAAACCTGGCGCAACCTGCGCATCGCTGCGCGCGATGCGGCGGTGTTCCACGCGCTCCTGGGCATCTCCTGGCTGTGGTTCGTGGGGTCGATCTTCCTCACCTCGTTCACGCCGTTCACGCGGGAGGTGCTGCACGGCGACGAGAACGTGGTCACCGTGCTCCTCGCCGTCTTCTCCGCCGGCATCGGGCTGGGGGCGCTCGCCTGCGAACGGCTTTCGGGCCGCAAGGTCGAGATCGGGCTGGTTCCCTTCGGCTCCATCGGCATCACGGTCTTCGCGGTAGACCTCTGGCTCGCCTGCCGCGGCCTCGCGCCGGACACCATCCGGGCGACCTCGACGCTGCTGCGCGAGTGGGAGACGGTTCGCGTGATGGCCGACCTGTTCCTCCTCTCGCTCTTCGCGGGCTTCTATTCGGTGCCGCTTTACGCGCTCATCCAGAGCCGCGGCGAGGCGGGCCACCGCGCCCGCATCATCGCCGCCAACAACATCCTCAACGCGCTCTTCATGATCGTGGCCTCCCTCACGGCCACGGCGCTGCTGCGCGCCGGGCTCACGCTTCCGCAGCTCTTCCTCGTGGTGGGGATCATGAACGCGGCCGTGGCGGCCTACATCTACCTGCTGGTTCCCGAGTTCCTGATGCGATTCCTGTGCTGGCTGCTCATCCACTCGGCCTACCGGCTGCGCAAGGAGGGGATCGGCAACATCCCGGAGGAGGGCGCGGCCGTCGTCGTGTGCAATCACGTGAGCTTCGTGGACGCGCTGGTGATCCTCGCGGCGAGCCCGCGGCCCATCCGCTTCGTGATGGACCACCGCATCTTCCGGG
Organism: Betaproteobacteria bacterium; assembly: GCA_003105245.1. GTDB lineage: Bacteria > Pseudomonadota > Gammaproteobacteria > Burkholderiales > Usitatibacteraceae > FEB-7. The sequence continues at coordinate 14,368 of PQAI01000226.1, forward strand.
TCCCGGTGCTGTCGTTCGTCTTCCGCACCGGCAAGGCGATTCCCATCGCCCCGGCCAGGGAAGACCCGGCGCTGCTCGAGAAGGCGTACGACGAGGTGGCGGCGGCCCTGGCGCAGGGCGAGCTCGTCGGCATCTTCCCCGAGGGCCGCATCACCGAGGACGGGGAGATCCAGCGCTTCCGCACGGGCCTCTCGCGCATCCTCGAGCGCACGCCGGTTCCCGTGGTGCCGATGGCGCTGCAGGGGTTGTACGGCAGCTTCTTCAGCCGCCGTGGCGGTGCGGCGATGTCGAAACCGTTCCGCCGCGGCGTGTTCTCGCGCATCGGGCTGCAGGTGGCGCCGGCGGTGGCGCCAACGCTCGCGACGCCGGAGTCGATGCATCGCAAAGTTCTCGAACTGAGGGGCGACTGGCGCTAGGCGCCACGGGAGGAAAGGTAAATGTGGTTCATCGGAATGCTGGCCGGCTTCGTCGTGGGGGCGCTCCTGGGCGAGATTCCGGGCGCGCTGGCGGGAGCGGTCCTGGGTTGGATCCTCGCGCTCGTGTTCTTCCCGAAGAAGGCAGGCCCTGCGGCCGTTGCCGGCGGCGAGCGCCTCGCGCAGGTGGAGGGCAGGCTTGCCCGGATCGAGGCGCGGCTCGCCGCCCTCGAAGTGGTGCAGGCGGGTGGGAAAGCGTCGCGGGCATCCGTGGTCCCGCCCGAGGCCGCCGTCGCGCCGACCCCGGCAGCGACGGAGCGCGTCGTGGCCGCGGAACGTACGCAGATCCCGGCGGCGCCCGAGGTGCCCAGCACGCGCAAGGAGCCGGCGCCGGCAGCCGTCGCGAATCCTGCGAGGGCTCCGGTCGCAATGCCCGAGCCTCGACCCAACCCGCTCATCGCCTGGCTCACCGGTGGCAACACGATCGCCCGCGTGGGGGCGGTGATTCTCTTCGTTGGCGTTTCCTTCCTCGTGAAGTACGCGGCGGACCATCGCCTGCTGCCGATCGAGCTGCGGCTGGCAGCCGTGGCTGGCGCGGCGATCGCGATGCTCTTCTTCGGCTGGCGCATGCGCGAAAGCCGGCGCGGCTATGCCCTCACGCTGCAGGGGGTGGGCGTGGGCATCTTCTACCTCACGATCTTCGCCGCGTTCCGCCTCTATCACCTCCTGCCGGCCGGCACGGCGATGGCGATCCTCGTGGTCACGGCCGCGCTCGCGGCGTACCTCGCCGTCCGCCAGGACGCCATGGCGCTTGCCGTCATCGGCACCGTCGGAGGCTTCCTCGCGCCGGTCCTCGCTTCCACGCACAGCGGCAACCACGTGCTGCTCTTCTCCTACTATGCGGTGCTCAACGCCGCGATCCTCGCGATGGCGGTGCGCAAGTCGTGGCGCCCCCTCAACCTGACGGGATTCGTGTTCACCGCAGGCATCGGGTTCCTGTGGGGATCCTGCGGAATCACACGCTGGTCGGGGTGCGCGTACCACGACGGGATTTTCGCGTCGACGGAATCCTTCCTCGTCCTTTTCTTCCTGATGTACGTCACGATCGCGGTGCTGGGTGCCCGACGCGATCTTGCCGCGAGAGCCCGGTTCATGGATGCCACGCTCGTCTTCGGCGTGCCGCTAGTCGCCTTCGGTTTCCAGGCGGCGATGCTCGACGATTCGCGATTCGCGCTCGCCGGCAGCGCGGTGGCCCTTTCGGCGCTCTACCTTGCGCTGGCTCGCGGCATCCACGCGCGAGACCTCGGCAAGTCGCGCGTGCTCGTCGAGAGCTTCCTCGCGCTGGGCATGGTCTTCGCCACGCTCGCGATTCCCCTCGCGCTCGAGGCGCGCTGGACGTCGGCGGCCTGGGCCCTGGAGGGGCTGGGAATCGTGTGGGCGGGAGCGAGACAGGGGCGGTGGCTCGCGAGGGCATTCGGCCTCGCGCTGCAGCTGCTCGCCGGCCTCGTCTTCCTCGACGTCCTGTCGCGCGGGGGACTGGGAGAGGTCCCGGTCCTCAACGGCGCGTTCATCGGGGCGTTCCTGCTCGCCATCGCCGGCCTCGCCTCGTGCCGGATCCTCGGGCGGATGGAAGGCGGGACGACGCAACTCGACCGCCTGGCCGTGCCGGCGGGCTTCCTGTGGGGACTCGCCTGGTGGCTCGCGGGCGGCGCGCGGGAGATCGACCGTTTCCTCGACGAACCGCGCTTCGCCGCCGCCGCCGCGTTTCTCGCGGGCACGGCGCTCGTCTCGAGCACCCTGCGCCGGCGTTTCGCGTGGCCGCAGGCCTCCTGGCCGTCCTGGGGCCTCGCCCCGGCGCTGGGGGCCGTCGCTGCCGCGGCGGTCGTGCACGATTCGAGCGTGCTCGCCCATTTCGGCTGGGCAGCCTGGCCCTTCGCCTTCTGGGCGCACCTGCGCGTCCTGCGGCACGACGAACCGGAAATCACCCAACGGTGGCTTCAGGCGCTCCACGTGGCGGGATTCCTCCTCCTGGCGGCCATCGGAAGCTGGGAGCTGCATTGGCTGTCGCGGTCGCACGGGCTCAGCGCCAGCGCCTGGTCCGTTTCCGCCGCGATGGTCTGGCCGGCGCTTTGCCTCGCCGCCGTGACATCGGCGCGCGCCAGCGCCCGCTGGCCGGTGCAGGCCTTCGCGTCCGCTTACCTGGCCCTGGCGGGAGCGATCGTCACCGCGGCGCTCTGGGCATGGACGTTCTATGCCAATGCCACGCACGATGGCGGGAGCGCCCCCTTGCCTTACCTGCCAGTCCTCAACGCCATCGATCTTGGCCACCTTCTCGCGCTGGCGGCCGGCGCGGGCTGGTGGCTCGCGTTGCGCCGGGAATCGATTCCGGTGCCCATCGACCGCAGGAGTGCCATCGTGGCAACCGCGGGCGCCGCGTTCTTCTGGCTTAACGCGATCCTGCTGCGCACGATCCACCACTGGGCGGGCGTGGCCTACCGCCTCGACGAGCTCATGCGCTCGGTGCTCGTGCAGGCGGCGCTCTCCCTCTTCTGGACGGCGATCGCGCTGGTGCTCATGTTCGCCGCCACGAAGCGGGGATGGCGTGCCGTCTGGATGACCGGGGCCCTGCTTCTCGCCATCGTGGTGGGAAAGCTGCTACTCGTGGACCTGTCGCACCTGTCGGGCATCGAGCGCATCGTGTCCTTCATCGGCGTCGGGCTCCTCATGCTGCTGCTGGGCTATCTCGCGCCGGTGCCGCCGAAAGGAGAGGCGAAATGAAGCTCGTCGCGTGGGGGTTCGCGCTGGCCATCCTCGGTGCCGCCGCCGAGTCGCCCAAGGAGTTCCGGCACGCGATGCCGCTCCTGCCTTCGGGCGAGGAGGGGTTGCAACGGGTAGAGCTTCCCCTCGAGGCCTACCGGGGCGCCATGCGGAGCGATCTTGCCGACATCAGGCTCTTCGATTCGCGCGGGGAACGCCTGCCTTTCGCCTTCGCGGGCGAGCCGGCATCGACTCGGCCGGCGGTCGTGGCCACGTCCCTGCCGCTGTTTCCCCTTCGCGGCCCGGCCGGAACGACGGCAGGCGACATCGACCTGAAGATCACGCGCAACGCGGCGGGCGCGATCGTGGAGCTGCGCTCCGGCGCTTCCGCGCGGCCAGGCGAGGCGCCGGTGGTCGCGTGGATCGCCGATGCGACGGGTCTTCGCGACCCCGTCGGGGCCCTCCAGTTCTCCTGGGCGCCGCCGGCGGAGGGATTCGTGGCGCGCATGCGGGTGGAGGCGAGCGAGGACCTCGGGACGTGGCGCACCGTCGTCTCCGACACCGCGCTCGCCGAACTCGCGCACGAGGGCGCCCGCGTCAAGCGCGACACGGTCGAGGTGCCCGCGTTGCGCGCGAAGTACCTGCGCTTCACGTGGTCGGGGCAGGCGCCCCCGCTTGCGGCCGTCCTCGGGCAGTCGGTGGCCGGCGAGGGGGAACGAAGACTGCAGACGATGATGCTCGACGGTGCGGCGACCGGGCGGCCGGGCGAGGTCGAGTTCGCGCCCGGGGCGCGCGTTCCCGTGGAACGCGTCCGGATCCTCCTGCCCCAGGCGAACAGCGTCGTCCCCATCCGTCTCGAGTCTCGCGACGACCCGAAGTCGGAGTGGCGCCCCGTCGCGAGCGCGACCGTCTACCGGCTGCGGCGCGATGGCGCGGAAGTGGCGTCGCCGCCCGTCGCGTTCCTGCCGCGGCGCGACCGGCATTGGCGGATCGTCGCCGACGAGCGCGCGGGCGGATTCGGCGCCGGGCCCGTGCGGCTCGAGGTGGCGTGGCTCCCGCAGCAGCTCGTGTTCGCCGCGCGAGGTGAAGGGCCGTTCCTGCTCGCCTTCGGCAACGACCGGGCGAAATCGGTTGCCCTTCCGGTGACGACCCTCATGCCGGGGTATCGGGCGCACGACGAGTTTGCGCTTCGCGCGGCCGGAATCGGCACCCTCCAGGAGAATCCCGGCACCGGCGTCTCGCGATGGCCGGAGTGGATCCGGGATGCCGACGGCAAGCAGATCGCCCTCTGGGCGCTGCTGGTGGCCGGCGTGGCCGTTTTGGCCGTCATGGCCTGGCGGTTGTCGCGCCAGGTTCAGTCGCCGCCGCGCGGGCCGGGGCCGCCCGAGGGACGGTGAGGGCAGGGACGTCGAGGGGCGCGTGATAGACTCCGAGGCATTCGCGCGAGCCTCCTGACCCGATGTCCGGCAACACCCTCGGCACCCTCTTCACCGTCACCACCTTCGGCGAATCCCACGGCCCGGCCATCGGCTGCGTGGTCGACGGCTGCCCGCCCGGCATGGAGCTCTCCGAGGCCGACATCCAGCCCGATCTCGACCGCCGGAAGCCCGGGACCTCGCGCCACGTGACGCAGCGCCGCGAGGCCGACCGCGTGGAGATCCTGAGCGGCGTCTTCGAGGGGCGCACGACGGGAACGCCCATCGCGCTGCTCATCCGGAACGAGGACCAGCGCAGCAAGGATTACGCGAAGATCGCCGCGAGCTTCCGGCCCGGCCACGCCGACTACACGTACCTGCAGAAATACGGCATCCGCGACCCGCGTGGCGGCGGGCGCTCTTCGGCGCGCCTCACGGCCCCGGCGGTGGCCGCTGGGGCCATCGCGAGGAAGTGGCTTCGCGAGCGCCACGGCGTGACCATCCGCGGCCATCTCACGCACCTGGGCCCGAACGAGATCCCCTTCGAGTCGTGGGACCACGTCGACGCGAATCCCTTCTTCGCGGCCAACGCGACCGTCGTCCCGGCGCTCGAGGAGTACATGGACAAGCTGCGCAAGTCCGGCGACTCCTGCGGGGCGCGCCTTCGCGTGGTGGCCTCCGGCGCGCCGCCGGGCTGGGGAGAGCCGCTCTACGGGCGCCTGGACGCGGACATCGCCCAGGCGATGATGGGCATCAACGCGGTCAAGGGCGTGGAGATCGGCGCCGGCTTCGCGGCCGCCGCCCAGCTGGGCACGGAACACTCCGACGAGATGACGCCGGAGGGCTTCCTCTCCAACCACGCCGGCGGGATCCTGGGGGGCATCTCCACGGGGCAGGACATCGTGGTCTCGATCGCCATCAAGCCCACCTCGAGCATCCGCCTCGCGCGGCGCACCGTGGACGTCGAAGGCCGCCCGGCGGCCATCGAGACGCACGGCCGCCACGATCCCTGCGTGGGCATCCGCGCCACGCCCATCGCCGAGGCCTTCCTCGCGCTGGTCCTGGCGGACCACGCGCTTCGCCACCGCGCGCAGAACGCCGACGTCGCGTGCGCGACGCCGCGCATCCCGGCCGCCGCGGCCGCCGTTCCCGGCGCCGGATCGGGCGCCGCCGTCGAGGATCCGGACCCCGAGGAGGCCTGAGCGCGGGAAGGCACCGCGGGCGCGGGTTATAATTTCCCTTCGCCCGGAACGCCCATGACTGCGCTCACCCTCTACGAAAAGCTCTGGAACTCCCATCTCGTCCACGAGGAACAGGACGGGACCGCGCTCATCTACATCGACCGCCACCTCGTGCACGAGGTGACCAGCCCGCAGGCCTTCGAGGGCCTGGCGCTCGCCGGCCGCAAGCCGTGGCGCATCGGCTCGGTGGTGGCCACCGCCGACCACAACGTTCCGACGAAGGGCCTCGACAAGGGCATCGCCGACGATGTCTCTCGCCTGCAGGTCGAGACGCTGGACCGCAACGTGGAGCGCTTCGCCGTGCCGGTCTACTTCCCGATGCGCGACGCGCGCCAGGGCATCGTGCACGTGATCGGGCCGGAGCAGGGCGCCACGCTCCCGGGGATGACGGTCGTCTGCGGCGATTCCCACACCAGCACCCACGGCGCCTTCGCGGCCCTCGCCTTCGGCATCGGGACGAGCGAGGTCGAGCACGTGCTCGCCACGCAGTGCCTGCTCGCCAAGAAGGCGAAGACGCTCCGCATCCGGGTGGAGGGAGCGCTTCCCGCGGGCGTGGGCGCCAAGGACGTGGTCCTCGCCGTGATCGGGCGCATCGGCACCGCGGGCGGGACCGGGCACTCGATCGAGTTCGCGGGGTCGGCGATCCGCGCGCTCTCGATGGAGGGCCGGATGACGGTGTGCAACATGGCCATCGAGGCGGGCGCGCGCTCGGGCCTGGTGGCCGTGGACGAGAAGACCATCGCCTACCTCCAGGGCCGGCCCTTCTCGCCCAGGGGCGAGATGTTCGAACGCGCCGCCGCCTACTGGAGGACGCTCGTCTCGGACGAAGGCGCGCGCTTCGACCGCGAGGTGACGCTCGACGCCGCCGCGCTCAAGCCCCAGGTCACCTGGGGCACCTCCCCCGAGATGGTGGTCTCCATCGAGGACCGCGTGCCCGACCCCGCCGCCGAGAAGGACCCGGTGCGCCGGGAGGCGATGGAGCGGGCGCTCGAGTACATGGGCCTGCAGCCGAGGATGCCCATGACGGACGTCGCCATCGACAAGGTCTTCATCGGCTCGTGCACCAACTCGCGCATCGAGGACCTGCGCGCGGCCGCCGCCGTCGTGAAGGGCCGGCGGGTCGCGGGCAGCGTGAAGCTCGCGATGGTCGTCCCCGGCTCCGGCCTGGTGAAGCGCCAGGCCGAGCAGGAGGGCCTGGACCGCATCTTCGTGGCGAGCGGCTTCGAGTGGCGGGAGCCGGGCTGCTCGATGTGCCTGGGCATGAACGACGACCGCCTGTCCCCGGGCGAGCGGTGCGCGTCGACTTCGAACCGGAACTTCGAGGGCCGCCAGGGCGCGGGCGGCCGCACGCACCTCGTGAGCCCCACGATGGCCGCCGCCGCCGCCCTGGCGGGGCGCTTCGTGGACGTGCGCCGAATTGGATGACTGGAGAACGGCAATGAAGAAGGTGTTTTTCGCGATCGCCGCCGCCCTTTGGCTTGCCGGCTGCAACACCGTCGAGGGAGTGGGCAAGGACATCAAGAAGGGCGGAGAGGTGATCGAAGACGCGGCCCGCAAGGCGAAGTGATGGAAAAGTTCACGCTGCACGCGGGGCTCGTGGCGCCGCTCGACCGGGAGAACGTCGACACGGACGCCATCATCCCCAAGCAGTTCCTGAAGTCGATCCACCGCACCGGCTTCGGGCCGAACCTGTTCGACGCCTGGCGCTACCTCGACCCGGGCGAGCCCGGGCAGGACCCGGCCTCGCGCAAGCCCAACCCGGACTTCGTCCTCAACCAGCCGCGCTACCAGGGGGCGACGATCCTCATCGCGCGCAAGAACTTCGGCTGCGGCTCCTCGCGCGAGCACGCGCCCTGGGCGCTGCAGCAGTACGGCTTCCGGGCCCTCATCGCGCCGTCCTACGCCGACATCTTCTTCAACAACTGCTTCAAGAACGGGCTGCTGCCCATCGTGCTGCCCGACTTCCACCTCGACCACCTGTTCCAGGAGGTGGCGGCGCACTCGGGCTATCGCCTCGCCATCGACCTGCCGGCGCAGACGGTGACCACGCCCTCGGGCCAGGTGATGCGCTTCGACGTCGAGCCGTTCCGCAAGGAGTGCCTGGTGAACGGCTGGGACGACATCGGGCTCACGCTGCGACGCCAGGACGCCATCCGCGCCTACGAGGAGCGGCGCCGGGCGGCCGAGCCGTGGATCTTCTCGTGAGGGCGCCATGAAGATCGCGCTCCTGCCCGGCGACGGGATCGGACCCGAGATCCTTCGCGAGGCCGTGCGCATCCTGGAAGCGCTGCGCTCCGACGGCCTGAAGATCGAGACGGAGGAGGCGCCGGTGGGCGGCGCCGCCTACGACGTCGCCGGCGACCCGCTGCCACCGGCCACGCTCGCGCTCGCCAGGAGCGCGGACGCGGTCCTCTTCGGGGCCGTCGGCGGGCCGCAGTACGACACGCTGCCGCGCGACAAGCGCCCCGAGAAGGCGATCCTGGGCCTGCGCAAGGAGTGCGACTTCTTCGCGAACCTGCGCCCGGCCACGGTCTTCCCCGAGCTCGCCGATGCCTCGACCCTCAAGCCGGAGGTGGTCTCGGGGCTCGACATCATGATCGTGCGCGAGCTCACGGGCGACATCTACTTCGGGCAGCCGCGCGGGATCACGGGCGAGAAGGGCAGCCGCGTGGGATTCAACACCATGCACTACACCGAGCCGCAGATCCGCCGCATCCTGCACGTGGGGTTCCGCACGGCGCGCCAGCGCGGCAAGCGCCTCACCTCGGTGGACAAGATGAACGTGCTGGAGACGACGCAGCTCTGGCGCGACATCGCCGAGGAGATCGCGCCGGAGTACCCCGACGTCGAGCTCAGCCACATCCTCGTGGACAACTGCGCGATGCAGCTCGTGCGCAACCCGCGCCAGTTCGACGTCCTGGTGACGGGCAACATGTTCGGCGACATCCTCTCGGACGAGGCCTCGATGCTCACCGGTTCCATCGGGATGCTTCCCTCGGCCTCGCTCGACGCGGAAGGCAAGGGGCTCTACGAGCCCATCCACGGCTCCGCGCCCGACATCGCGGGCAAGGGCGTGGCGAACCCCCTGGCGCAGATCCTCTCGATGGCGATGATGTTCCGCTACACCTTCGGGCTCGCCGACGTCGCCGCCCGCATCGAGGGCGCGGTGAGGAAGGCGCTCGCCTCGGGCCTGCGCACGGCCGACATCGCCGCGCGCGGCGCCAAACCCTGCACGACCGCCGAGATGGGCACGGCGGTCCTCAAGGCCCTATAGGAACGAAAGGAAGCGGGGGAAGGAGGCGCCCCGCCTCCGCGACCGGAAAGGCGCCTCCCCACGCGAAAGACGAAAATGGCGAACAGGAAGACGGCAGGCATCATCGGTTGGCGCGGCATGGTCGGTTCGGTGCTCATGGAGCGCATGCGCGCCGAGGGGGACTTCGACCTCATCGATCCGGTGTTCTTCACCACCTCGACGGTGGGCGCGGCGGGCCCGGACATCGGCCGGCCGACGGGGCCCCTGAAGGACGCGAACGACATCGCCGAGCTCGCGAAGAACGAGATCCTCATCACCTGCCAGGGCGGGGACTACACGAAGGCGGTGTATCCGAAGCTGCGCGCCGCCGGCTGGAAGGGCTGGTGGATCGACGCGGCCTCGGCCCGGCGCATGGAGAAGGACGCCGTCATCATCCTCGACCCGGTGAACCGCGCCGTCATCGACCGCGCGATGGCAGCCGGCGTGAGGGACTACATCGGGGGCAACTGCACCGTGAGCCTCATGCTCATGGCGATCGACGGGCTGCTGAAGGCCGACCTCGTCGAGTGGGTGACGGCGATGACCTACCAGGCCGCCTCGGGCGCGGGCGCGCAGAACATGCGCGAGCTGCTGCAGCAGATGGGCGAGGTGCACTTCGCCGCCAAGGCGCTGCTCGCCGACCCCGCCTCGGCGATCCTCGACATCGACCGCGAGGTGGCCGGGATCCTGCGCGACGAGAAGTTCCCCACGACCCACTTCGGCGTGCCGCTCGCGGGCAGCCTCCTGCCCTGGATCGA
>PQAI01000227.1 GCA_003105245.1 Betaproteobacteria bacterium
GTCGAGCGGAAGAGCGCCGCGACGTCGTTGTTGCCTTCCACGTCGGCCTTGTTTGCGAAGTAGAGGTAGCGGCGGTTGGCCTGGGATTCGCCGGCGAAGGCATCCTTCAGGTTCTGGTGGGTCTTCGTGCCTTTGAGGGGTTTCATGCGGGCCTCCTGGTTGTGGGACGGCGCCCGGAAAGACGCCGGTCGAATGGTCAATTCTGACCCGGGTGATCGTAGGCGGGCCATCGACCCGGAGTCCAATTGATTGTTCCGATGCGCGCGATTGGCTGCGCCAATTCACGCCGCCGGGCGCCGCCGGGCGAGCCAGTCCTCGATGCGGCCGCGCCGCGCGAGGACCGGGCGCTCCACGAGGTGGTAGGAGAGCGCGGAGATCCCCACCGCGGCGGCAACTGCGCCGGCGACGTACGCCAGCTCGCCGCCGGCCGGGGGCACGAGGGCGGCCACCCACAGCGCGACGGGCAAGTGCCAGAGGTAGAGGCTGTAGCTGATGTCGCCCAGGTACAGGGCAGGCCCGGTGGCGAAGAGCGTCCGCGCGAGACCGCCGTTCCGGCTGGCGCCGAGGACCATGAGCGCCGCGAACGCGGCCGTCACCGCGTGCCACAGGTAGAAGAGGGGTCCGCCCGCCCAGTAGGAGAGGTAGTGCCGGTGCATCACGTAGAGCATGGCCACGATCCCCGCCAGGCCGACGGCGACGAGCGCTCCGGATCCCGCGGCGGCACGCGCGGGAAGCCGGCTCGCGACGGCAGCCAGCATCCCCGCGGCGAAGACGTCGAGGGTGGCGGGCAGCTGCCGTGCCGCCCACTCCAGGGGAAACGCCTGCCCGGCCCCGTGGGCGGCCACGATCGCGGCGCGGAAGGCGACGGTGAGCGCCACGGCCGCGACGTACAGGCCGACGGCACGCCGGGCGAGGGCATCTCCGCCGCGCCTCGATGCCGCGTGCAGGGCAGCGACCGCGAAGGGGAGGAGGACGTAGAACCAGAACTCGACCGTGAGAGTCCAGTAGACGCCGTTGATCGCGGACTCGGCGGCGGGCGTGACGGACTGCAGCATGCCGAGGTGGAGCGGCAGGTGCCGCACCCACGCGGGCGGGGTGCCGGCGGCCGCCCAGGCGACGGCGAGGAGGACCGCGATCTGGACGAGGTAGGCGGGATAGACGCGCAGCACGCGGTGCAGGAGGAAACGCCGGTTGGCGCCGGAGCGCGCCTGCGAGTCGTAGGCGTCCAGGAGCTGGCGGGTGAGGAGGAAGCCGGACAGGACGAAGAAGATGTCCACGCCCACCCAGCCGCAAGTGAGCAGCGGCGTGATCTCGACCTCGAGGCCGGCGAAGCCGACGGTGAGGACGCGCGGGCCGACGACGGCGTTGAGGTGGTGCGCGAGGACCCAGAGCGCCGCGAGGGCGCGCACGCCGGTGAGCGCGTCGACGTAGCCCGGCCGGGGCGGCGGGGGCGCCGCCTCCTGGCCGGCGGGCGTCACTTCAGGCGGTTCTCGATGAGCCGGGCCACCTGCATCGTGTCGACCTCGGTGGCGTTCTTCTCGCGCGAGAAGGTCACGGTCACGAGCATCTTGTTCTTGCGGAACATCCCGGACTTGTTGGCCTGCAGCCAGAACGCGCGGTCGCCCACGCCCTCGATCCACTTCACCTTGGCGCGGTAGATCTTCTCCAGGTTCTCGCGCTCGTACTGCAGCTCGTTCTCCGCGGCGTACTGCACCTCGCGGATGCGGATCGTGAGCACCGCGGCCCGGCGCGCGTCCTCGAAGGCGCACTCCGAGGGGTTGCCGGTCTTGCGCGGCGATATCTTGGTGGCCGCCCCCCCGGCGATGGAATTGACCTCGTCGATCTTGACGATCGTGCAGGCATCGGGCGGCGCCGCGAGCGACGTGGCGGCGGCGAGGGCGGCGAGGCAGGCGAGCAGTCGGTTTCTCATGGCGGCCGATCGGCGGTGTGGGTCGGGATCCCCAATCGTACCGCATGGCGGCGGGCGCGGTCTCGGGCGCCGGCGCCGTTGATCTATCTCAACGGGCCCGCCTCGCGTTCCTCTAGGCTGCTCGCGAATCGGGCGAACGATTGCCAGCGACGCCCGACAGCCAGGGAGACTCATGATCCGTTCCGTTTCCGCCGACGACCTCCTGCGCGACGCGCGCGAGGCGGCCGGGACGCGCAACGTGCGCGAGGCCGTGCGCGACCTCACGCTGCACGCGCTGCGCGGCCGCCCGCTCACCGCGGAGCACATCGCCACGGTGGCGCGCACCGTCGGCGAAGGCATCGAGAGCTCCCACCTGCGTCCCGCCATGCCCGTGCGCGAGACGCACCGCGGCGCGTGGGCCGGGCTCGAGGACGCCGTCGCGCAGGCCCTTCTCGCCGTGGAACTCGCCGCGCGCGAGTTCTCCGAGTGCCACGGCGGCCTCGAAGGTCCCGATCGCGAGCGGCTGCTCGAGGATATCGCGGCCCTCGGGCGTTCGCTCGAGGAGGGATGGGGAGGCCGTCACGACGTGCCCTTCGACCTCAAGGCGAGGCTCGGCGCGGCAGCCTCGCACCTGCGGCAATCGCCCGACGTGCGCGCAGGGAGCTGCCCGTCGGGAGGCGGCGGTCGCGCCTGCGCCGATTTCTCCCTCGTCGCGAGCGGCATCCTCGTGGGTCTGTCGGAGCCCGTGCGCGGACGCGCCGCGGGCGTGGCGATCTAGCGGGCCAGCAGCACCGCCGCGCCGTCGAAGGCGCCGCGGCGCAAGTCGTCGAGGGCCTCGTTGGCCCGCTCCAGCGGATAGGGAACCGGCCTTGCGTCGAGCGGCGTGCGGCCCGCGAGGGCCATGAAGGCCTCGCCATCGGCGCGCGTGAGGTTCGCCACCGAGCGCACGACGCGCTCCCCCCACAGCAGGCGGTAAGGGAAGGCCGGGATGTCGCTCATGTGGATGCCGGCGCACACCACCACCCCGGCCTTGGCGGTTGCCGCGAGGGCCGCGGGTACGAGGCTTCCCACCGGCGCGAAGAGCAGCGCGGCATCCAGGGGCGCCGGCGGAGAGCGGTCGGAGTCGCCCGCCCATTGGCACCCGAGGCTGCGGGCGAATTCCCGGGAGCGTGCGTCGCCCGGTCGCGTGAACGCGAACACTTCGCGTCCGTCGGCCAGGGCCACCTGCGCCACGAGGTGCGCCGCGGCCCCGAAGCCGTAGAGGCCCAGCCGCGCGGCTCCAGGCGCCATCGCATAGGCGCGGTAGCCGATGAGGCCCGCGCAGAGCAGCGGCGCCGCGTGCGCGTCGTCGTACGCCTCGGGAATCGCCAGGCAGAAGCGCTCGTCGGCCACGGCGTAGCGGGCGTAGCCGCCGTCGCGGTGGTAGCCCGTGAACACCGCGTCGTCGCACAGGTTCTCGCGGCCGTGGCCGCAGTGCCCGCAGTGGCCGCAGGCGCCTCCCAGCCAGGGGACGCCGACGCGCTCGCCGATCCGGAACCGGCCGGCTCCCGGGCCGAGTGCGGCCACGCGTCCGACGACTTCGTGGCCGGGAACGAGCGGGGTGCGCGCGGGGGGGAGCTCGCCGTCGACGATGTGCAGGTCCGTGCGGCACACCCCGCAGGCCGAGACCTCGAGGAGCACCTCGCCGGCGCCCGGCGCGGGCGCGGCCCTGCGCACGGCCGCGAGCGGCCTGCCGGGCGCGAGGAGCGTCATCGCGAGGTCGTCCATGGGGAGACCCTACGCCCGGGGTGCCGGAAAAAAAAGAGGCGGCCGAAGCCGCCTCGCCGAGTTGCCGTGCGCGAGCACGGCGAGAGGATCTTCGCTCAGGCAGCGGCGCCCAGCATGTCCACCCAGGTCACGTTGCGGCGGGTGGGCCGGTCGCCGCGGCGGGAGCCGGCGCGCGGCGCGGTCACCGTGTGCAGCTTCTGCAGGACGCGCAGCTGGTCGATGTCGCACATCTCGACCTCGCGCTGCGCGACGCGCACGAGGCCGGAGTCGGCCAGCGCGGAGAAGGCGCGGCTCACCGTCTCGAGCGTGAGGCCGAGGTAGCTGCCGATCTCCTGGCGGGTCATGGGAAGCGTGATGCGGGTCGCGGGGCGTCCCTGGCGGCCGCACCGGTCGGCGAAGTTGGCGAGGAAGCGGGCCACGCGGGCCTCGGCGCCGAGGGTGCCGATCAGCGAGCGCAGGGAGTGGTCCGTCACCAGCTCGCGGCTGATGGCGCGGTAGATGAGCTGCTCGAAGTCGTCGAGCGAGCGGCCCAGGTGGGCGATGCTGCGGAAGGGCACGACCACCACCTCGGCCTCGGTGAGCGCGACGGCGTAGGACGCGTGGCGGTGGTTGCACAGCCCGTCGGCCCCCACCAGGTCGCCGCGCAGCGGGAAGCCGAGCACCAGCTGGTTGCCCGTCTCGTCGGCCACGAAGGTCTTGAAGAACCCCTCGGCGACGATGTAGAGCGCCTCGAAGGGCTCGCCCTGCGACGTGAGCCGCTGCCCCGCCTTCAGGCGGCGGTGCAGGAACGTCGTGTCGACCTGGCGGGCGCCGGCGACTTCCGGCAGGCCGAGCAGGCGGCAGGCCTCGGCGAGGGTCGATCGATGGGCATCGGCGTGGCTCGTGGCTCTGACGGTGCTCATGGCGGTTTCCTTTCGGGTAGGCATCGTGGAATCAGTGCAGGGGGCGGTGGTCCGCCTGGTCGCGCCATTCCGAGAGGATGTCGCGCACGCGGGCGAATTCCGCCGACTTGTCGAGGAAGACTTCGGCGCCGGCGGCCATGGCGGCCTTGCGGTAGGGCTCGGCGGCGAAGTTTGTCATGACGATCACGCGCATGGCGGGGAGCTTCTCGCGCACGGCGCGCAGCACCTGCAGCCCGCTTCCGCTGGGCAGCTGCAGGTCCAGGATGAGCGCATCGGGGTGGTTGTTCTCGAGGCCGGCGATGGCGGCCGTCACGTCCTCGGCCGTCCCGACGATGTCKAGGCCCTCGAGGCCCTCGAGGGTGCGCACGAGGCGATCGCGGACGGGGATGGAATCCTCGACGATGAAGAGGTCCATCACGGCTGGCGGGGAGCTTGGCGGGAGGACATGGCCGCATTCTGGCCACGRCCGCKGCCGCGGCCTATCGGCGCGGGCTGAATCGCGGGGTAGGAACCCGCCGCATCCGGCGTGTAGGAATCGTCCTACCGGCAGGGCTCAAGCCTTGGCCGGCGGCTCGGCGGTCAGGTGGTGGTGGATCGCGTAGCGGACGAGGTCGGCGACCGAGGAGGCGCTCATCTTCTGCAGGATGCGCGTCTTGTGCGTGCTGACGGTCTTCACGCTCAGGTGCAGCTGGCCGGCGATCTCGGAGATGCTGCGGCCGCTCACCAGGAGCTGGAACACCTCGAACTCGCGGTCCGAGAGGTGGCGGTGCGGCTCCTCGCCGCCGCGGGGCTGGACGTCGAGCGCCAGTTGCTCGGCCACGTTGGCGCTGATGTAGAGCCGGCCCTCCGCCAGGCGGCGGATGGCGGAGACGAGCTGGCCGGGGGCGCTTTCCTTCGTGAGGTATCCGGAGGCTCCCGCCCGGATGGCGCGCACGGCGTACTGGTCCTCCTCGTGCATGGTGAGGACCAGGACGCGCAGCTTCGGCGACTCGTCCTTCACCTGCTTGATCAGCTCGATGCCGCTCCTGCCGGGCATCGAGAGGTCGAGCAGCAGGATGTCGAAGCCGCCCCCGCGCACGCGCTCGAGCGCCTCGTGGCCGTTGGTGGCCTCGCCGGCTATCTCGATTCCCTCCTGGCCGTCGAGGATGCGCTTGATGCCCTCGCGCACGATGGCGTGGTCGTCCGCGATGACCACGCGGGTCACGGCGCACCCCCTTCGGCCGGCGGGATCGGCAGGCGCACGTGGATCACCGTGCCCTGGCCCGCGTCCCCGCGGATCTCCACGGAGCCGGCCAGGATGTAGACGCGCTCCCGGATGCCCACGAGCCCGAAGGAGCCCTTCTTGCGAAGGTCCTCGGGCCCCAGGCCGCGGCCGTCGTCCTCGACGTCGAGGTGCACCTCCCGGCCGATGGTGCGCAGGGCCACGCGGACGTTGCGGGCCGCGGCGTGCCGCCCCGCGTTGGTGAGGCTCTCCTGCACGATGCGGTAGACCTGCGAAGCGAGCGGCTCGGCGAGGTTCGCGCTCGCCTCGTCCACCGCGAGCTCGACGCGGAACCCGTGCCGGCGGCTCGTCTCCTCGGCGAGCCATTCCATCGCGGCGGCGAGGCCCAGGTCGTCGAGCATCAGCGGGCGCAGGTCCGCGGAGATGCGGCGCGTGGCCGCGACGGTGCTGTCGAGAACCGCGCGCATGGCGGAGAGCGTCTGCAGGAACTTCGCGTCCTCCCGCGGCGTGTTCGCCTCGAGCCACGCGAGGTCCATCTTGAGCGAGGTGAGGTTCTGCCCCAGCTCGTCGTGCAGCTCGCGCGAGATGCGGCTGTTCTCCTGCTCTCTCGCCGTGCGCGAGGCCACGGAGAGCTCCCGCAGGTCCTCGCGCGCCTGGGCGAGCTCGCGGCGCGTGCGCTCGCGCACCGACACGTCGCGCAGGATCACGGTGAAGAAGCGGTGGCCGCGGATCTCGTTCTGCGATATCGAGGCGTCGATGGGGAACTCCTCGCCGCTCTTGCGCAGGGCCGTCACGATGCGCTGGGCCATCATCGGCCGGCTCGAGACGCCCGTGCGCCCGAACTGCTCGACGTGGCGGTGGTGCTCGCCGTGGAAGCGGCCGGGGATGAGCATCTCGAGGGGCTGGCCCAGCACCTCCAGCGGCTCGTAGCCGAAGATGCGCTCCGCGGCGCGGTTGAAGAGCGTGATGCGCTGGTTGTCGTCGATCGAGATGATCGCGTCCATGGCCGAGTCGACGATGCCCTGCAGGCGCATCTGGCTCTCGCGCGCGAGGTCGCGGCCCTTCCACAGCTCGTGGATGTCGTTCACGGTGCCCACGACGCGCGCGGGCCGGCCGTCCGGCCCCCGGCTCGCGATGCGCGCGCGCCAGCGCACCCACCGCCAGGCGCCGTCGCGCTGGCGCATGCGCATCTCGAGGATGGCGCGCTCGACCGTGCCGCCCTGCAGCTCCGTCATGCGCGCCCAGAAGTCCGGGAAGTCGTCGGGGTGGATCACGCTGCGCGCGGCGTCGACGGCCTCGTTGGGCCCCTCGGGATAGTCCCAGGTGGCGAGCATCTCCGGGGAGCGGTAGATGCGCCTGCCCGGGATGTCCCAGTCGAACACCGCCAGGCCGGCCGTGAGCACGGCCTCGCGCCAGCGGTCTTCGGAGTCCCGGGGGACGTTCGGTTCGGGGGAGCGCATCGTCGGGAAGGTGCGTAACGGGCCCTGTTACAGGCTTCCGGAAAGGATAGCAGGAGAGGGCGGACTTTTCAGGCGGCCCGCCCTCAAAGGGTGATCGCCTCTCCCGGTCGCGGAACGTCGACGGACCATCCGGGGCGGGAGGCGACCGCGGCCGCGAAGGCGAGCGAGGCCGCTTCCTCGCCGTGGACGACGAAGGTGCGAGCCGGCGGGCGCCGGAAGCCGTCGAGCCAGGCGAGCAGGGCGCGCTGGTCGGCGTGGGCGGACAGGCCCCCGAGCGTGTGGATGCTCGCGCGYACCGGGACGGTCTCCCCGAAGAGGCGCACGCTGCGGGCCCCGTCGACGAGCCGCCGGCCGAGGGTGCCACCCGCCTGGAAGCCGGTGAACAGGATCGCGCATTCCTCGCGGCCCAGGTTGTGGCGCAGGTGGTGGCGGATGCGGCCCGCCTCGCACATCCCGCTCGCGGCGATGATGACGGCGCCCGAGCGGATCTTGTTGATGGCCATCGACTCCTCCGGCGAATGCGTGAAGTGCAGCCCGTAGGGAAGGCGGCGCCGGCGAAGCGCGGCCGCGAAGCGCGCCACCGCCGGGTCGAGGCTCTCGAGGTGGGAGAGCGTGACCTGCGTGGCCTGCAGCGCGAGGGGGGAGTCCACGAAGACGTTCAGTCCCTGCAGCACGCCGCGCTCGCACAGCTCGAAGAGCAGCACGAGGAGCTCCTGGGCGCGGCCCAGCGCGAAGGCGGGCACGACGAGGTTGCCGCGGCGCGCGTCGAGCGTCTCGCGCACCGCCGCCACCAGCTCGGCGACGGTCTCGTCCATCGACTTGTGCAGGCGGTCGCCGTAGGTGGAYTCGATCACGAGGAAGTCGGCGGACTCCACGGTTTCCGGGTCGCGCACGACGGGGCGTGCGGGCTGCCCGAGATCGCCGGAGAAGACGAGGCGGCGCTCCCGCCCTCCCTCCCGCAGGCGCACCTCGGCGATGGACGACCCGAGGATGTGACCCGCGTCGAGGAAGCGAACGGCCGCGTCGGGGTGCGGCCGGAACTCGGCGTGGTAGGCCATGCCGCGGACCTGGCGAGTCGCCCTTTCCACGTCGGCCGCGGTGTAGAGCGGCGCGGGCGCCGGGATGCGGTGGCGCAGGGCCCGCTCCTTCTCGCGCGCCTGGATGTGGGCGCTGTCGAGGAGCATGAGGGGCAGGAGGTCGGCGGTGGCGCTCGTCGCGTGGACCGGCAGCGCCGGCGCGCGCGCCGCGAGCACGGGCAGCAGGCCGCAGTGGTCGAGGTGCGCGTGGGTGACCAGCGCGAAGTCCAGCGTCCCGGGGTCGAAGGCGGGAAAGGCGCGGTTCTTCGCGGCCGACTCCCGGCCCCCCTGGTGCATGCCGCAATCGACCAGGAACCGCGCGCGCCCCGTCTCGACGAGGAAGCAGGAGCCGGTCACTTCGCGCGCGGCCCCGAGGAAGCGGATCTGCATGCGGGAATTCTACCCGCCGCGAAGGCGGTGACCGTGGCGGGTAGCCCCTTGACCCACGTCAATACCGCATACCCCCTGCCGTGAGACTTTTGCGTCGACGCATTCCGGCCTCAGTGCCCTCCGCCACCCACACGGTGCGGGCCCCTCGCGGGGCGGGGTCCTGGCCACACGTGCAGGGAACCGACGATGATCCGCGTGACGATTCAAGGCATTGCCCTTGCCCTCGCGCTGGGGCTCATGGCCCCGGCCTCGGCGAAGGAAGCTCCGGCCCCGAGGGCGCCTGCCGCCGCCAAGGCGGCGGCCGAGGCGAGCCAGAAGTGCATCGATTGCCATTCGGAGGCCGAGCCCACGGACAAGAGCAAGGCCGGCAAGCCCGTCCTCCTCGACGCCGCGAAGCACGCGAAGACCCTGCACGGCTCCGGCAAGGCCGCGTGCGTCGACTGCCATGCCGGCGAGGGCTTCCGGAAGTATCCGCACAAGACGGTCGAGCCCGCCCAGTGCGCGAGCTGCCACGAGAAGGCCGTCAAGGAATACGCCACCACCATCCACGGCCTGGCGCGCGCCGGCGGCAAGACGGTCGCCGCCACCTGCAGCGACTGCCACGGCACGCACGACATCAAGGCCACTTCGGACGACGCGGCGAAGACCAGCCGCGCGAACCTCGAGACGACCTGCGGCGCCTGCCACGGCGACGAGAAGCTCATCAGGGAAGGCAAGGTCCCGGGCGGGAACGTCTCGGCGATGTACCACGACAGCATCCACGGCAAGCTCCTGCACGGCAACGGCAAGGCCAAGGACAAGGTGCCGGTGTGCACGGACTGCCACGGCACGCACGACATGCGCCCGAGGAAGGACCCGGAGAGCGCCGTGTCGCGCGCGAACATTCCCGAGACCTGCGGCACCTGCCACGGCAAGGTGAAGAAGGTGTGGCAGGGCAGCCAGCACGGGAAGCTGCGCGCCACCAACGTGCTGCAGGCGCCGGGCTGCACCGACTGCCACGGCACCCACACGATCGCCGACCCGAAGACGCCCAAGTGGCAGGTGAGCGTGATCAAGGAGTGCGGC
>PQAI01000228.1 GCA_003105245.1 Betaproteobacteria bacterium
CCGAAGAGCGGCGCGAAGAGCGAAGAACCGCGTCCCTGCGGGCCGGCGCCGAAGAACGGGTCGCTGTGCCCGCGGAAGGCCTGGTCGATCTCCTCCCAGTCGGACTGCGTGAGCACGCGCCGGGCGATCGGAACGACGGTCCCGCCCTCCAGGCGCATGTGGGTTTCCTGCCCGGCGATGTAACGCTCCAGGCGCGCGGCGAACTCGGCGACATCCGAGGGCACGCCGCCGCGGCTCGCCTTCAGGGATTCCTGGAGGGCGCGAAGCTCCCCGGGTCCGCTCGCGTGCTCGTGCTGCAGCTGGCGCAGGACGCCATCGGCCTCGTCGGTGCGGCTGCGAAGCGCGCGGAAGAGATACTCGTCCTCCTTCGGGTGGTGGAAGCGCTCCATGAACGTGTCGGCATAGGCCAGGATCGTCGCGAACAGGTCGTGGTTCGGCGGCTGCCGGCCCTCCCGGACGGGCACTAGGTGGCGCTGGAGCGCGCGCAGCACGGTGGCGAAGCCGCGATGCTCGGCCTCGATCACCGCGAGCGCGGAGCGCATGGTGGTGGAGGGGGTACCTTGGGCTTCTTCCATTGCGTGCGGGTTCCGGAAACGGGGGGTATGCCCGAACGACTTTATAGCGGCGCCCGCCTCCTGCCTAGTTGAGCCGCGTCAATTCTCGGCCCGTCCCGGCGCGCCGTGGCATTACATCGGTCATCGTGGCCTATCCCCGGGCTGGCGCCGCAACCCCGCCGCCGCCGGGAAGCGTGCGCCGCCGCTGCAGGAACCAGACGAAGGCGATGAGCGCGAAGGCCGGGATGAACACCCAGTGCTCCGACGGGGCGTCCGAGCGCACCTTCACTTCCTTCACCTGCCAGCCCTGCTCGAAGCCGCCGCGCTTGGCGCGGCTGCCGAACTTCACCGTGGCGACGCGAACCTCGTCGCCCAGGACGGTGAGCGTGAGTCCCACGGCAGCCAGTCGCTTGCGCACGTCGTCGGGCTTGTCGAGCTGCACGGAGACCGTCTTCGTGACGTCGTCGCCCTCGACGTTGGTTCCCTGCAGCACGACGACCAGGTCGGCATCCTCGGGAAGCTCCTTCGCGATGGCGAGGACCTGCTTGGCCGGCCGGGTTTCCCAGGGGTCGTAGAGCTGGTCCATGAAGAAGTTCGGCCGGAACAGCATGAACGTGGCCAGCAGCAGGATGCCCGTCTCCCACCAGCGGCTGCGCGTGTAGAACCAGTTCATCGTCGCGGCCGCGAAGACGAGGCAGGCGACCGTCGAGGCGATGACGACCACCACGAGCTCGAACCAGCCGTGCACGTCGAGAAGGAGGAGCTGCGGGTTGAAGATCCACACGAAGGGCAGCACCACCGTCCTCAGCGCGTAGACGGAGCCCTGCAGTCCCGTCTTGATGGGGTCCTCCCCGGAGATGGCCGCCGCCGCGAAGCTCGCCAGCCCCACGGGCGGCGTGATATCGCCCATGATCCCGTAGTAGAAGACGAAGAGGTGCACGCCGATGAGCGGGATGACGAGCCCCGACTGCGCGCCCAGCTCCACGACCACCGGCGCCATGAGGGTCGCCACGAGGATGTAGTTGGCCGTGGTGGGAACCCCCATCCCCAGCACCAGGCACACGAACGCCGTGAAGAGCAGCATGATGAGGACGTTGCCCATCGAGACGAACTCGACGAACTCCGTCATGCGAAGCCCCAGGCCCGTGAGCGTGATGCCGCCCACGATGATGCCCGCGGTGCCGGTGGCGATGGCGATGCCGATCATGCTGCGGGCGCCGTCGTTGAAGCCGAGGAAGATCTCGTTCAGCCCGGACAGGAAGTCGGCCGACGTGAAGCCCTTGCCGCGGAAGAAGGCCGTCAGCGGCCGCTGGGTGGCCATGATGAAGAGCAGCGTCGTGGTCGCCCAGAAGGCGGAGAGCGCCGGCGAGAGCTCCTCGATCATGAGGCACCAGATGAGCATCACGAACGGGATCATGAAGTGCAGCCCCGCCTTCACCGTGGGCCAGGTCTCGGGCAGCACGGGGTTCTTGACGTCGATGTCCACCGGGAGGTCCGGGCACTTGGCCGCAATGCGCAGCACCATGACGTAGACCGCGGCGATGAGGAACCCCAGGACCCACGGCGTCGCCTCGCCCAGCAGGTTCTTCGCGGCCTCGACCACGAAGTAGATGGCGCAAAGCACCGCGATCGTCCCCGACAGGCCGAGCCCCCAGCCGATGGCGCGCTCCTTCGCCGTGCGCGCGCGGCCCTCGGCGAAGGGCTTCAGTCCGATCTTCATCGCCTCCAGGTGCACGATGTAGAAGAGCGCGATGTAGGAGAGCGTCGCGGGCAGGAACGCGTGCTTGCAGATCTCGGCGTAGGTGAGGCCCACGTACTCCACCATGAGGAAGGCGGCCGCTCCCATCACGGGGGGCATGATCTGGCCGTTCACCGAGCTCATGGTCTCGATGGCGCCGGCCTTGACGCCGCCGTACCCGGCCTTCTTCATGAGGGGGATGGTGAAGATGCCGCCGGAGACCACGTTGGAGACCGACGAGCCCGAGATCAGGCCGTTCAGCCCCGAGGAGACGACGGCCACCTTGGCGGGGCCGCCGCGCATGTGGCCCAGCAGCGCCATCGAAACCTGCATCATGTAGTTGCCGGCGCCGGCGCGGTCGAGGAGGGCGCCGAAGAGGACATAGATGAAGATGAACGACGAGGAGACGCCCAGCGCCACGCCGTAGACGCCCTCCGTCGTGAGCCACTGGTGCGAGAGCATGCGCTCGAGCGACGCGCCCTTGTGCGCAAGGACGTCCGGCATGTACTTGCCGAACATGATGTAGACGAGGAACAGGATCGCGAGCACCGTCATCGGCGTGCCGACCGCTCGCCGCGTGGCCTCCAGGAGCAATACGAGGCCCGTGCAGGCGACGACGATGTCCTGCAGGTTGGGCTTGCCCGGGCGCGTGGCGAGCTCCGCGTAGAAGAGCAGGAAGTACGCGCCGGCGAAGGCGCCGACGATGGCGAGGATCCAGTCGTACCACGGCACCGCGGCGCGCGACTTCTTGAAGGCGGGATAGCAGAGGTAGGCGAGGAAGAGGGCGATGCCCAGGTGCAGCGACCGCGCCTCGGTGTCGTTGAGGATGCCCCAGCCCAGCACGAAGGGCAGGGGCGAGGCGTACCAGAACTGGAAGAGCGACCAGCCCACCGCCACCGCCAGGATGAGCTTGCCCACCAGGCCGCCCGCCTCGCGGCCGCCGGTGTCGGCGTCCGCCACCAGCTGCTGCAGGTCCACGCTCGGTTCGATCGGTTTCTTGTTTTCTTCCACGATGCCTCCCCGTTGAAACGGAGACGGGGCGGGCGCAAGCCCACCCCGTCCGGTGACTCGGTCAGCCCGGCGAGCGCCGGGTGGCGATCACTTGATCCAGCCCTTTTCCTTGTAGTAGCGCGCCGCGCCCTCGTGCAGCGGGGCCGAGAGCCCGTTCTTCACCATCTCCTCGGGCTTGAGGTGGGCGAGCGCCGGGTGCAGCTTCTTGAATTCCTCGAAGTTGTCGAAGACCGCCTTCACGACGGCGTAGACGCTGTCGGCCGGGACCTTGGAGGAGCTCACGAGCGTGGCCAGCACGCCGAAGGTCTCGGTGGGCTGCGGGTTGTTCGGGTACAGGCCCGCGGGAATCGTGACCTTGGCGTAGTACGGCCATTGCGCGACGAGCTTGTCCACGGCCGGGCCGGTGAGCGAGACGAGCTTCGCGCCGCAGCTCGTGGTCGGGTCCTGGATGTTCGCGGAGGGGTGGCCCACCGCGTAGAAGAAGCCGTCGATCTTGGCGTCGCACAGCGCGGGGCCGTGCTCGTCGGCCTTGAGCTCGGAGGCGAGCGCGAAGTCCGACATCTTCCAGCCCATCGCGTTCAGGATCTCCTCCATCGAGGCGCGCGTGCCGGAGCCGGGGTTGCCGACGTTGAATTTCTTGCCCTTGAAGTCGGCGAAGGACTTGACGTTGGCTTCCTTGCGGGCCACGACCGTGAAGGGCTCGGGGTGCAGCGACATCACCGCGCGCAGGTCGCCGAAGGCGCCGGCGTCCTTGAACTGGCCCGTGCCCTTGACGGCGTTGTACATCACGTCGGACTGGGAGACGCCGAGGTCGAGCTCGCCGGCCTTGATGGTGTTGATGTTGAACACCGAGCCGCCGGTGGATTCCACCGAGCAGCGGATGCCGTGCTTGGCGCGGTCCTTGTTGACCAGGCGGCAGATGGCGCCGCCGGCCGCGTAGTACACGCCGGTCACGCCACCGGTACCGATGGTCACGTATTTCTGCTGGGCGGCCGCGTCGGGCGCGCCGAAGGCGGCGGCCACGGCGAAGGCGATGCCGAGGGTGATCTTCTTCATTGCTTGGCTCCTTTGGGTGGGTCGGTGGTAATTACCTACGCCGCGCGCCTCAGGGACGCGGTGCCGGTCTCGATGGCCGCGGCCAGCCGCCCGACGATCTCGTCGAGGTCGGCCTCCGTGGCGATGAACGCGGGGGCGAGCAGCACGTGGTCGCCGGTCGCGCCGTCGATCGTGCCACCCATGGGGTAGACCATGAGCCCGCGCTCCAGGGCGGCCGCCTTCACGCGGGCGTGCACCTTGTGGGCGGGGTCGAAGGGGCGCTTGCTCGCGCGGTCCTCCACGAGCTCCACGCCCCGGAAGAGGCCGCGCCCGCGGACGTCGCCCACGTGCGGGTGGGCACCCAGCGCCTCGTGAAGGCGGMGTTCGAAATGGGCGCCGCGCGCCCGCACCGCCTCGAGGAGGCGGTCGCGCTTGATCACCTTCTGCACCGCGAGCGCCGCCGCGGCGGCCACCGGGTGACCGATGTAGGTGTGGCCGTGCTGGAAGAGGCCGCTGCCCTTCCGRAAGGCTTCCACGATCCGGCCCTGCACGAGGACCGCGCCGATGGGCTGGTAGCCGCCGCCCAGGCCCTTGGCGATCGCCATGAGGTCGGGGACCACGCCTTCCTGCTCGATCGCGTGCAGGGTGCCGGTGCGCCCCATGCCGCACATCACCTCGTCGGCGATGAGGAGGATCCCGTGGCGGTCGCAGATCTCGCGAACGCGCTTGAAATAACCCGGCGTCGGAGGGACGGCGCCGGCGGTCGCGCCCACCACCGTCTCGGCCACGAAGGCGATGACGCGCTTCGGTCCCACCTCGGCGATCTTGGCCTCCAGCTCCGCGGCCAGGCGCGCGCTGTAGGCCTCGGGGGATTCGTCCTCGCGCCGGTCGCGGTACTCGTAGCAGGGCGAGACGCGCGCGACGTCCATGAGCAGGGGGGCGAACTGCCGCCGCCGCCACTCGTTGCCGCCCACCGCGAGCGCGCCCAGCGTGTTGCCGTGGTAGCTCTGGCGCCGGCCGATGAAGACGCTGCGCCCGGGCTCGCCCGTCTCGACGAAGTACTGGCGCGCCATCTTGAGCGCGGCTTCCATCGCCTCCGAGCCGCCGGAAACGAGGTAGACGTGCGACATGCCGGCCGGGGCGTCGGCGACGAGCGTCTCCGCGAGTTCCTCGGCGACCTCGGTGGTGAAGAAGCTCGTGTGCGCGTAGGCCACGCGGTCGATCTGCGCGTGCATGGCCGCCAGCACGTCGGGGTGCCCGTGGCCCAGGCAGGACACGGCCGCCCCGCCGCAGGCGTCGATGTACTCGCGGCCTTCCCGGTCGGTGATGACGAGCCCGCGAGCCGAGACCGCGAAGGGAAGGGTGCCGCGAAGGCTGCGGTGCAGGATCTTGGTCATGGGAAGTGCGGCAAGGATAGCACCGCGCGGGCCGCCCGGAGGCGGCGCTGCTACACTGCCGGGCGCCCAACTTTCGCCCCTCCCATGGAAATCGTCCTCGTCGTCATGGTGGTCTTCTCGGTCGTCGTCGTGGCCTGGCTCACGCTGGCCCAGTCCGGCGATCCTCCCGCGCCGGGCAAGCCCGCCCCCGACTTCCGCCTGGCCGGCATCGACGGCGCCGAGCACGGCCTGGCCGACCTGCGGGGCGCCCGCGCCGCGATCGTCTTCCATCCCCAGGACGAGACGCCCGAGTGCCTCGAGGTCGTCGGGCGCCTGGCTTCCGCCCATGCGGCCGTGGCGGCGGCAGGTGCCTCCCTGGTGACGGTGGTGGTGAGCGAGCCGGCCGCCGCCGAGGCCTACGCCAGGGCCCACGGGCAGGGCCTGCGCGTGCTGTGCGACCCCACGGGGCGCACCGCCAAGGCCTACGGCACGCTCGTGAACCTGGGGTTCCTGCGTTTCGCGAAGAAGCTGGTCGTGCTGGTGGACGCGCACGGGCGCGTGGAGCGCATCTGGCGCGATCCGGTGGGCCCCCAGCATGTCGAGGAGATGCTCAAGGCCCTCGGCACGCGTCCCGCCTGAGGCCCATGGTCGAATTCGGCGTGCCGCTCGGATATAATCGCGCCCTTCGAGTCGCCCCCGGAGAGGTGGCAGAGTGGTCGATCGCGTCAGACTCGAAATCTGAAGTACCCTCCGGGGTACCGTGGGTTCGAATCCCACCCTCTCCGCCAGTATCCAGCGCCAACCTCCTGATGGGGTTGGCGTTTTCTTTTCCGCCCTCGCGATGAACCTGCCCTTCGCCCAGGTCGAGCCGACGACCCGCTGCAACTTCACCTGCGGCTTCTGCGCCGGCCGGCACATGCCGCAACGCGACATCACGCCCGAGACGTTCCAGGCGTTCATCGACCAGGCCGAGGGCCTCGAGCACATCGAGCTGCAGGGGGAGGGCGAGCCCCTCCTTCACCCGCAGTTCTTCGGGCTGATCGAGATCGCCAGGCGCAAGTTTCCGCAATTGCAGTTCTCGCTGATCACCAACGGCTCGCTCTTCACCGCGGAGAACATCGACGGGCTGCTGCGGCACCGGGTCACCCGGATCTTCGTCTCGATGGAGTCGGCCGACGACGCGGCGTTCCAGCGCATCCGCGGCGGAAAGCTGGAGCGGGTGCGGCGCGGGATCCGCGAACTCCTCGCCGAACGCGACGCGCGCGGCATGGACGCGCCCGTGGTGGGACTCGCGGTCACCGTGCTCAAGTCGGCGGTGCCGGGGATCGGCAGGGGAATCGCGGATTTCTATGGCGATCTCGGGCTCGATGGCGGCATCACGCTGCAGAGGCTCCAGGCCATGCCGCAATACAGCCGGCTCTACCCCGCGGCCGTTCGCGGCGAGCTGCCGGACGAAGCCGACATGAGACGGCTCGACGACGAACTGAGGGGCAATGCCGCATTCCTCGCGGCGCTGCGCCAGCGCCAGGACCGCCCGGGCTTCTACGAGCTCCTCTACGCCAGCGTCGACACGAGCGTGCGCTGCCCGTGGCTGGAGAACGCCCTCTATGTCGCGACGGGCGGCGAGCTCGTGCCCTGCTGCCACGCCAAGGACTATGCGCGCGACCGTCTCGGCGACCTGGGCTCGGGCGTCGAGGCGGCCCTGCGAAAGCGCGCCGGCCTCGCCCTTCAGTTGAGGCAGGGGAAGATACCGCCTTCCTGCACCGGATGCGCGATCGCGCACCGCATCGCATTCGGGGCGCTGGTGGGCCGCAAGCCCCTTGCGTAAAGGCATGTAAAAACAGGAAAATCCTGTTTCAAACAAATTTTTGAAACGGATCTTCCGAGTGCCCCCAAACGGCAGGGCCGGCGAGGACGGCGCCACCGCGCAACGCCTCCTCGACGCCGCGGCCCACGAGTTCGCCCTGCACGGCTTCCAGGCCGGCAGGATCCGCGACATCGTCGATGCCGCCGGCGCCAACCTGGCGGCGGTGAACTACCACTTCGGCGGCAAGGAAGGGCTCTACCAGGCCACGCTCGCGCACCTCGCCCGGCGCGCCCGCGACGAGTGGCCGTTCGACTCCCCCGAGCTGCGCGCGATGCCCCCCGAAGACCAGCTCCGCGCGTTCGTGCGCGTGATGCTGATGCGCTACCTCGGCGGGCCGAAGGCCTCTCCGCTCAGCCGCATCCTGGCCCACGAGCTCCTCGACCCGACGCCGGCCTTCGGGCAGATCCTGAAGGGCGTCTCGCAGCCGCAGTGGGCGCGGCTGGTGCAGATCGTGCGCGACCTCCTGGGGCCGCGGGCGAGCGAGGACGACGTTTCGCTCGCGACCCTCTCGACCGCCTCGCAGTGGGTGTTCTTCCTCTTCGGTCGGCGCATGTTCGAGGCTGTCTTCCCGGCCCTGGCCACCGATCCGGACGTCGTCGACCGCCTGGTGGACCACATCGCGTTCTCGTCGATCGCCGCCATGCGCGCGACACGCGAGCGCCTCGAAGCGGCACCCGCAACATCCCGGCCACCGCGGCGCCGCGCGCCCGCGGAAGGGACCGAAAAACGTCGCGGCACGGCAAAAGGGGAGGCCAAGGACCGGCGAATCTGATTCGCGGGGGGACCTGCCTGCGCGCGCGGTGAGCGCCCGCGCCGGGGGCGGGTGGAAATTGAAGAAAATGACAATTAAAAACAAGGCGATAGTCTCACTTCCGGGCGGGAACCCCGTTTCCGCCCGCGCCCTCGGCACGCGCCGCGCGGGCAACATCCAACGGCTTGAGGGAAAAGCGGTTTGCGCTTTTGCTGCACTGCTAACCGGTCGCATTGCGCCTGTAAGCCGTCGCGGCCGCCTTTTGTGCCTCCCGTCACAGGGCGCGAATCCGGGGCGACGGGAGAATGGCGAAGTGGGCCTGCATGCGCCGGGCGAGTCCCTGCGCGCGGGCCGGACTTCGAAGAGGAATCCGCAGCCATGATCCATCCGCTCCGCCTTGCCCTTGCCGCCCTGGTCGTCGCGACCGCCTCGTCGACGCCCGCGCTGGCGCAGAAGGGCGGGGAGCCGCTCGAATCGACCCTCGTCGCGCGCAAGGTCGTGGTGGCCGAGGGCCGCGAGTCGCTCGTCGACGCAGCCGACGCCCGCCCGGGCGACGTGATCGAGTATGTCGCCACCTACCGCAACACCGGCAAGGACGCCATCCGCGGCCTGAAGGCCACCCTGCCCATTCCGCCGCAGACCGAGTTCATCCCGGGCTCCGCGCGCCCCGCGAAGGCCCAGGCGAGCCTCGACGGGAAAGCCTTCGCCGACATGCCGCTTCGCCGCAAGACGACCCGCAATGGCCAGGCGATCGAGGAGTCCGTGCC
>PQAI01000229.1 GCA_003105245.1 Betaproteobacteria bacterium
ATGCTCACGGGGCTGCCCGG
This sequence comes from Betaproteobacteria bacterium, assembly GCA_003105245.1. Taxonomy (GTDB): domain Bacteria; phylum Pseudomonadota; class Gammaproteobacteria; order Burkholderiales; family Usitatibacteraceae; genus FEB-7. The sequence goes on from PQAI01000229.1 coordinate 21, forward strand.
CGTGTGCGTCTCCACGCTCGGGCCGGGGTCGACGAACCTCGTGAACGCCGTGGCCAACGCCTGGCTCGACCGCGTTCCGATGCTCGCCGTCTCCGGGCAGATCGAGAGCCGGCGCGAGCCCTTCTTCACCCACCAGGTGGTCGACCAGGAGCGCCTCTTCGCGCCCGTGTGCAAGTGGGCCACGACCCTCCAGCCGCACACCGCGGCGACGATCCTGCGCAAGGCCGTGCGCACCGCGATGGCCGAGCGGCCGGGGCCGGTGCACATGACGCTCGCCGCCGACGTGGTCGGCGCAACCGCCRYGGACGACCGCATCGTCCTGCCGCCGCTCTCGGCGCAGGGCCTGCCCTTCGCCTTCGGCACCGAGGCGGCCGTGGCCGGCGTCGTCTCGCGCATCCGGGCCGCGCGCCGGCCGGTCATCCTCGCCGGCATCGCCGCCGTGCGCGGCGACGCCTCCGCGAGCCTCGCGCGCCTGGCCGAGGCGCTCGGCTGCCCCGTCGTGGTCGCGCCGATGGCCAAGGGCGTGCTCGCCGAGGACCACCCGCTCTACGCGGGCACCCTGGACATGGCCTGCAACGCGTTCATGTGGAAGTTCCTCGCGGGCTGCGACCTCATCCTGGCCGCGGGCTTCGACGCGGTGGAGCTCATCAAGCCCTGGAGCGTGGAGGTCCCGACGATCCACGTCGACTCCACCCCGAACACCGACCAGATCTACCCGGCCGAGGTCGAGCTCGTCGGCCCGGTGGCCGCCCTGCTCGACGCGCTCGCCGACGCCTGCGCGGGCGAGGCCCGCTGGAGCCGCGCGGAAGTCGCCGCCCACCGCGACGCGCTGATGGCGAAGTACTACGAGGGCCGCGTCGCGGGCCGGCTCAATCCGACCGACGTGATCGACGTCGTGCGCCGGGCGATGCCGCGAGAGGCGATCGCGACCGCCGACGTCGGCTCCCACAAGATCCTGGTGGGCCAGGGCTGGGCCACCCACTCGCCGCGCTCGACCCTGATGACGAACGGGCTGTCCTCCATGGGATTCTCGCTGCCGGCCGCGATCGCCGCCAAGCTCGTGCACCCGGAGAGACCGGTGGTGTGCTTCACCGGCGACGGCGGGCTCGCGATGGTGCAGGGGGAGCTTCGCCTCGCCGCAAGCCTGCGCATCGACCCGCTGGTGGTGGTCTTCTGCGACAACAGCCTGAACCGGATCGAGCTCAAGCAGGCCCAGCGCCAGTACCCGAGCTGGGGGACGCTCATCGACGCGACCGACGTCGAGAAGCTCGCCCAGTCCATGGGCTGCGACGGCGCGAACGTGGACTCCGCCGCCGCGCTCGAGCGCGTCCTCGCGCAGAAGCGCGCGGCCGACCGGCCCCTGGTCGTCGGGGCACGCATCGATCCCGCGCAGTACCTGGCCCAGTTCTGATCGACCGCGCCCGTCAGAGGCGCGGCGCCCTGCCCGCAGCAAGCGAGCGTGCCGCAACCACAAGGAGGAGACGAACGATGGAACTGCTCAAGAGATTCGCCGCCGCGGCGCTGGTGCTCGCCGCCTCGACGCTCGCCGCGGCGCAGGGCGACTGGCCCAACCGCCAGATCACGATCGTGGTGGGCTTCTCGCCCGGCGGATCGACGGACTTCGTCGCGCGCATCATGGCCGACGAGTTCCGCAAGACCTGGGGCCAGGCCGTGGTCGTCGAGAACAAGCCCGGCGCCGGCGGCAACATCGGCGCCAACCTGGTGGCCAAGGCGAAGCCCGACGGCTACACGCTGCTCATGGGCTCGGTGGGGCCGCTCGCGATCAACGCGACGCTCTACGCCAACATTCCCTACGACAACATCAAGGACTTCCAGCCGATCTCGCAGGTGGTCGGGGCGCCCAACATGCTCGTGGTGAACCCCGCTTCGCTCCCGGCGAAGGACTTCCCCGACTTCCTGCGCCTGCTGAAGGCGAGCCCCAACAAGTACTTCTACGCCTCGACCGGCATCGGCACCTCCGCGCACCTTTCCGGCGAGCTCCTGAAGTCGATGACGGGCGTGGAGGTGACGCACGTCCCCTACAAGGGAGCGGTGGCGCTCAACGACCTCCTCTCGGGCGAGCAGGTGCACTTCATGTTCGCCACGATCCCGTCGGTGATCCAGCACGTGCGCTCCGGGCGGCTGCGCGGCATCGCCGTCACGACCAAGACGCGCTCGGCCTCCTCGCCCGAGCTGCCCACGATCGCGGAGCTGGGCTATCCGGACTTCGAGGCGTCGTCCTGGTTCGGGCTCCTCGGCCCGGCCGGCATGCCGCGCGAGATCGCGATGAAGATCCAGGCCGAGGTCGTGCGCATCCTCAAGATCCCGGAAATCCGCGAGAAGCTCGTGCACCAGGGCGTGGACCCCGTCGGCAGCACGCCGGACGAGTTCGCCGCCTACATCAAGTCGGAGACCGAGAAGTGGGCGAAGGTCGTCAGGATGGCCGGGGCGCAGGCCAACTGAGGAGGCGCGCTTGTTCGTCACGGAGACCTTCGCGAGATTCGCCGACAGCCTGCGTGGCGAGCCGCTGCCCGCGCCGGTGATGCACCATGCGAAGCGCGCCGTCGTCGACTGGCACGCGGCGCTGTATCCCGGCGCCGTCGTCGCCCCGGCCACGCTCCTCGAGCGGGCGCTCGCCGGGGAACTGGACCGGGGAGGCGCCACGCTCGCCCTCGGGCGGCGGGCCACCGTGCGCGCCGCGGCGCTCGTCAACGGCACGGCGGCGCACGCCATCGAGTTCGACGACATCTTCCGCGACGCGATCTACCACCCCGGAGCGCCCACCATCGCTGCGGCCCTTGCCGTGGCCCAGGACCGGGGGGCGAGCGGCGGGGAGTTCCTGCGCGCGGTGGTCGCCGGCTACGAGATCTCGACCCGCATCGGCGCGGCCCTGGGCCGGTCGCACTATCGCCACTGGCACACGACGGGCACCGTCGGCAGCTTCGGCAGCGCCGCCGCTGCCGGCATGCTCCTCGGCCTGGCCCCGGCGCAGTTCGCGCATGCTCTTGCCACCGTCGCCACGTTCGCGGCGGGCCTGCAGCAGGCCTTCCGCATGGACTCGATGTCCAAGCCGCTGCATTCGGGGCGCGCGGCGGAGGCCGGCGTGCTCGCGGCCCTTGCGGCCCGGGAAGGCGTGACGGGATCGCTCGACGTGATCGAGGGCGAATCGGGCCTGGGGCGCGCCATGAGCGACGGCCCCGACTGGAACCGCGCCTGCGCGGGGCTGGGCGAGGTGTTCAACATCTCGGCGATGACCTTCAAGAACCACGGCTGCTGCGGCCACACCTTCGCCGCCATCGACGGCGCCCTCGTCCTGAGAAACCGCGCCGGGCGGCCCGCCTCCGACATTTCGCGGGTCCGGGTGGCGACCTACCAGGCCGCCCTGGACGTCGCGGGCAACCGCGAGGCGTCCTCGGCGGCGCACGCGAAGTTCAGCCTCCCGTACGTCGTGGCGCACGCGCTCGCGCACGGCAGCGTGCGCCTGGACGCGTTCTCGCCGGAGAGGCTCGCGGACCCGCTGCTGCGCTCGCTCATGGCGCGCGTCGAGGTCGCCGTGGACCCGGAGATCGACGCGGCGTTTCCGGGAAAGCGCGCGGCGCGCGTCGAGATCGACTGGAAGGACGGGACWTCCGACAGCTGGTTGCAGCCCACGCGCAAGGGCGATCCGGACGCGCCGCTCACGGACGAGGATCTCGAAGGCAAGCTGCAGGAGCTCGCCGTCCCGGTGATCGGCGCCGCGCGGGCCGCGGCCCTYTCGCGCACGCTGTGGAGCCTCGAGGCGGTACCCCGCCTCGATTCCGCGCTCGCCTAGCGCGAGCCCTCCTCGCCTCCCACCAGCCGGATCCTGCGGCCGATCGCCGCGGCCGCCTCGCGGTCTCCCGCGTCGCGGGCGCGCCTTTCCTGCACGCCCAGCCACGCGAGGAGCGGCCGCCGCCAGCCCTGCGCCGAGGCGGTCTCCACCGCGACCGCGATGCCCTCGGGCGTCATGGCCCCCTGCCGGAAGAGAACGCCCGCGGCCACCAGTCGTGCAAAGGGATCGGCGATCCCCGCGAGGCCGGCGGCCGAGGCGCCGCGGTGATGCTCCGGAAGGAGCGCCACCTCGGCAGGTTGCGCTCGTCCCGCGAGGTAGGCCGCGTAGGCCCGCTCCGCGGGCGCGGCGTCCGCGGCCAGCGCGCGGTAGCCGGGGCAGTCGTCGAAGTCCAGGCTCGCCACGCGTGCCGCGCAGCGCACGAGCTCGGCCCGGGCCACGAGGTCGGCGCGCCCGGTAACCGCGAGCGCCGAGCGGGCGCGCGCGAATTCCTGCTCCGCCGCCCGGCTGCGTCCCGCGAAGTAGTTCGTCTGGAAGCCCGCGAGCGCGCCGTGGGCCGTGGCCTGCCACTCGGGCGCGGGCGGCGAGCCCGCGCAGGCGGCGAGCACCAGGGCAAGGGCAAGGACCAGCGGCCTCATGGCAGCTTCACCTCGGTGTCGCGCGCGAAGGGCCACTTGCGGTTGATCTCGTCGATGAGGGCGCTCACGCGGCGCAGGCTCGCCTCGACCTCCGCGCGCAGCGCGCCAAGGTCCGTCGTGGCCTCGCGGGCGCTGGCGCTCACCTTCTGCGCGTCGGCGAGGATGGCGTCGGCCTTCTTCAGGCTCTCGCGCGCATCCGCCAGCGCGGCGTTGAGCTGCGTCACGGTCTTCCTCGTCTCCTCCAGCACGCCGCCGGCGCCGAAGACGCCCTCGTCGGCCTTGCCGAGCATGCCGTCGAGGCGCGCCGACACCTTCTCCAGGGAGGCGAGCGTCGCGTTGGCGCGGTCGAGCGCGGTGATCACCTTGCGCGCGTTCTCCTCGCTGCCGAGGATGCCCGCGAGCGCCCCTCCCGGCCCGCCCATGCGCTCGGTGAGCGTCTTCACGCTGGCGAAGCTCGCGTTGAGGTTCGAGTCGGCCGCCGTCATGTGCTCGAGGTTCTCCAGCAGCCGCTTCATGGCGGCGATGAGCCCGGGCAGCTCCTCGGTGGCGTCGCCCCGCAGCACCGGCCGCACCGCCCCCTCGGGAAGCGGCTTGTCCTCGAGGTCCCCGGTGAACGCGCGAAGCCGCGCCCCGCCCACGAGGCTGCGCTCGAGCGTGAAGACGCTGGAGGCGCGAAGCCACTTCGCGTCCTTCTCCGGCACGTCGATCTCGATGCGCGCCTTGCCGTCGCCGGCGAGCTCGATCTTCTGCACGCGACCTACAGGGAAGCCGGAGAAGGTGAGGTCCATGCCCACGGTGACGCCCGCGCCGTCCTCGGCCACCAGCACCAGGCGCTGCGTGCGCTCGAAGAAGCCGCGCGCGTACAGGACGTAGCCCACGAATGCCGCGGCGATGAGGGCGGAAGCCACGAGCACCGCGAGGGCCTTGGGACCGGCGCGCAGGGAGGGATCGAGGGCGGGATCAGGCATACAGGAGGGCGATGGAGACGGCCTCGGCCAGCGCCAGGAGCACGAAGATTCCCACGAGGCCGCGCGGCGCGGCGTCCGGTACCGAGTCGAGCGAGCGCGGACCGCCCACGCTCGCGGCCACGGGCACCACCGCGACGACCACGGCGAAGAACGCGACCTTGAGCGCGAAGCCCGCCATCACCGCCGGGGCGAACACCCGCCCGATCACGCGCGCGTAGGCGTCGTGGCCCCACGGCGAGAAGCCGTAGAGGCCCCCGTAGGCCACCACCAGTGCAACGAGGCCGCCGATCGCCGTGAGCGAGAGCACCGCCGCGGCCACGCCGATGCCGCGCGGAAGCAGCTCCGCGCGCAGCGGGTCGTTGCCGCCTTCGAGGACGCCTTGCACGCGCAGCAGGGCGACTTCCGTGCCCATCGCCGCGCCGGAGCGCACCGAGACGAGGAGCGCCACGAAGAGCGGCACGAGCTCCAGCACCACGAGCCGCGCGTAGAGGTCCAGGGAGTAGCCCGCCAGGCCGAAGTCGCGCGCCGTCGAGTCGATGACGCGGATCACCAGCGCGCCCAGCACGGCGCAGGCGGCCACGAAGCCGGGCAGCACGTCCCAGGCGGCCTCGCAGAGCTGGCGCGCGGCCAGCGCGCGCACGGGCGCCGTGTAGGTGGAGGGCGAGAGCGCGGCCGCGAGCGCCTCGGCGCCGAAGACGAGCCCCCGCGCGGCGCGGCGGGGAAGCGTGGCGAGCATGCCCCATGATAACGCCGCAAGCGAAACGGGCGCCCGAAGGCGCCCGTCGCGGGAAGTCTCGCGCGAGCCGCCTCAGGCGGCCTTCTGGATGGGGATGGCCCCGCGCTTTTCCTTGATGGCGTTGTTGGCGTCCACGTACACCAGGTCGGGCTGGTGCTTGGCCACCTCGGCCTCGGTGTAGGCGGCGTAGGAGGCGATGATCAGCAGGTCGCCGCGGCGGGCCTTGTGGGCGGCGGCGCCGTTCACGGAGATCGTCCCCGAGCCGCGCTGGGCCGCGATGGCGTAGGTCGAGAAGCGCTCGCCGTTGTTCACGTTGTAGATCTCGATCTGCTGGAACTCCTTGATGTCGGCGGCGTCCAGGAGATCCAGGTCGATCGCGCACGA
>PQAI01000230.1 GCA_003105245.1 Betaproteobacteria bacterium
GCGCGGCCACGATCATCCCTCGCTCCCCGGGGCGGCGACGCGGGCCTCGGTGGCGGCCGGGCGCGCCGGCGCCTGCACGTTGAGCGTCTGCGGCGCGTCCGGCGGCACGGCGAACATGCGCAGCGCCGCCCCCATCACGGAGGCGAACACGGGCGCGCTCACGTCACCCCCGTAATACCTGCCGCCCGCGGGCTCGTCGAGCATCACCGCCACGATGAAGCGCGGCTCCGACACCGGGCCGAAGCCGACGAAGGACGAGACGTACTTGTTCTCGGCGTAGCCGCCGGCCTCGGGCTTGTGCGCGGTGCCGGTCTTGCCCGCCACGCGGTAGCCGGGAACGGCCGCGCGCGGCGCGGTGCCGCCGGGGCCCACCGCCATCTCCATCATGTGCGAGACCTCGCGCGCGGTCTCGCGCGAGACGAGCGGCCGGCCGATGGGGTGGGCGTCGCGGCGCAGCAGCGACAGCGGCAGCAGGTGGCCGTCGTTGGTGAAGACGGTATAGGCGCGCGCGATCTGCAGCAGCGACACCGAGATGCCGTGGCCGTAGGCCATCGTGGCCTGCTCGATGGGCTTCCACTTCGCGGCCGGGCGCAGCAGCCCCTTCGCCTCGCCCGGGAATCCCGTCTGCGGCGGCGCGCCGAATCCCAGCTCGCGGTAGAAGGCGCCCATGTCCTCGGCCGCCATCTGCAGCTGGATCTTCGCGGTGCCCACGTTGGAGGACTTCTGGATCACCTGCTCCACCGTGAGCGCGCCGTGCGGGTGCGCGTCGCTGATGGTCCAGCCGCCGATCGTCATCGATCCCGGCGCGGTCTGGATCACCGTCTGCGGCTTCACGATGCCCGCCTGGAGGGCGGCGGCGACCGTGAAGGGCTTCATCGTCGAGCCGGGCTCGAAGATGTCGGTCACGGAGCGGTTGCGCGTCTGCCGGCCGGTCACGGCGGCGCGGTTGTTCGGGTTGTAGTCGGGCTGGTTCACGAGCGCCAGCACCTCGCCCGAGCGCGCGTCGAGCATCACCAGCGAGCCGCCCTTGGCGCGGTTCGCCTCCACGGCAGCCTTGAGCTCGCGGTGCGCCAGGAACTGCAGGCGCTGGTCGATCGCGAGCAGCAGCTCCCGGCCGTCGCGCGGCACGCGCAGGCTCTCGACGTCCTCGACGATGCGTCCCTTCCTGTCCTTGATCACCTTGCGGCTTCCCGGCGTGCCGGCGAGCCAGGACTGCTGGGCGAGCTCGATGCCCTCCTGGCCGCTGTCGTCGATGCCGGTGAACCCCACCACGTGCGCCATCACCTCGCCCGCCGGGTAGTAGCGGCGGTACTCGCGCTGCTGGAACACGCCCGGCACGTTGAGCGCCATCACCTTGAGCGCCTGCTCGGGCGAGATCTGGCGCTTGAGCCAGACGAACTGGCGATCCTTGTTGGCAATTTTCTGGCGGATGTCGCCGGCGTCGATGCCGAGGGCGCGGGCGAGCGAGCGCAGCTTCGCGTCGTCCGCCTCGAAGTCCTCGGGGCTCGCCCAGATGGACTCCACCGGCGTGGAGATCGCGAGCGGCTGCCCGTTCCGGTCCTTCACGGGGCCGCGCGAGGCCGGCATCTCGACCACGCGGCCGTACCTCGCCTCGCCCTTCTGCTGCAGGAAGCCGTGGTTGAGCCCCTGCAGGAAGAAGGCGCGTCCCGCGAGCACGGCGAAGCCGGCCGCGACGAGCCCGAGCACGAAGCGCGAGCGCCAGCCCTCGAGGCGCAGGCGAAGCTGCGGCGTGCGCTTCTCGAACCTCATGGCTTCGCGGCCTCCGGGGCGGCGCCCAGCGTGACCACGCGGGTGGCGCCCGGCTGCGGAAGCTGCATGCCGAGCGAGCGCGAGGCCACGGCCTCGACGCGCTTGTTCGTGGACCAGGTGCCCTGCTCGAGCTGCAGCTGCGTGAACTCCTCGTCGAGGCGCTTGGCCTCGGCCTGCCCCGCCTCCAGGTCGATGAAGAGCTTCCTCGACTTGTGCTGCGCCGTGATGACCCCGAGGGCGCAGGCGATGGCGACGGCGAGCAGGAGCAGGTTCACGCGGGTCATGGCGGCTTGCCTCCTCAGGCGTCCGTGCGCTCGGCCACGCGCAGCGTGGCGCTGCGCGCCCGGGGGTTGGCGTCGGTCTCGGCCTGCGTGGGCCGGATGGCGCGGCCCACGAGGCGCAGGCGGGGCTGGGGAAGGTCCCTCGCGCGCACGGGAACGCCGCGCGGCAGCCGGTCGGCCGTCGCGCCCTCGCGAAGGAAGTTCTTCACGATGCGGTCCTCGAGCGAGTGGAAGCTCACCACCGCCAGGCGCCCGCCGGGCTCGAGGAGGTCGACCGCCTGCGGCAGCGTCATCTCGAGCTCCGCAAGCTCTTGATTGACGTGAATCCGAAGAGCCTGAAAGGTCCGGGTCGCCGGGTGCTTGCCCGGCTCGCGCGTCCGAACCGCGCCACCCACGATCGCGGCAAGCTGCCCTGTGGTCCGGACAGGTTCGCGGCTCCTTGCCGCAACAATCGCTCCTGCAACCTGTTTAGCAAACCGTTCTTCCCCATAGGTCCCGATCACCTCCCTGATTTCTTGTTCTGTGGCCCGGTCGAGCCATTCGGCGGCCGACTCCCCCCGGGTGGGGTCCATTCGCATGTCGAGCGGGCCGTCGGCGGCGAAGCTGAATCCGCGATGCGCCTCGTCCAGCTGCGGCGAGGACACGCCCAGGTCCAGCAGCACGCCCGCCACGCGCGTCACGCCGCGCGCGCCGAGCTCCGCCTTCATCGTCGAGAAGCGCCCATGGATCAGCTCAAGACGTCGATCTTGGAGCGCGCAAGACGCAATCGCCGCGGGGTCCTGATCAAAAGCGAGAAGTCTTCCGCGAACACCGAGCAGGGCGAGGATGGCCGCGCTGTGCCCGCCGCGGCCAAAGGTGCCATCGACGTAGATCCCGTCGGCGCGGACACGGAGGGCAGCGACGGCTTCTTCGAGAAGGACCGGGACATGGGCTACCTCACTCACGGTGGAAAAGACGGGGGTGCCTGGTGCCGGGGATCGCTCCTGCGCTGTCGAGCGGTCGGGGTCCCGGGGGCACCGGCCGCGTCACAGCGAGAAGTTCTCCATCCCGGGTGGCAAGACGGGACTGCCGCCGGCGGTGAGCCGGTCGAGCTGCTGCTGCCAGCGCTCGAGGTCCCAGATCTCGTAGTAGCTTCCCTGGCCGATGAACATCACGCGCTTGTCGATGCCCGCGAAGGCGCGCAGCTCGGGGGAAACGAGGAGCCTTCCCGCCCCGTCGAGCGAGAGCTCCTCGGCGAAGCCGACGAGCAGGCGCTTCCACGGGTTGAAGGCGGGGTCGAGGCTCGGGAAGGCCATGACCTTGGCCCGCACCGGCTCCCAGGCGGGAGCGGGGTAGAGCAGCAGGCACTTGTCCGGGTGCGCCGTGAG
>PQAI01000231.1 GCA_003105245.1 Betaproteobacteria bacterium
CGCGAAGGACGCCAAGGCGCCGGCCGAGAAGAAGGAAGACGTGCAGCTCACCGCCGCACTGAAGCACCTCAAGGGGCTGCCGATCACCGCCGCGGCCGCGAAGTAGGGCGGCCCTTCCCCGGGCGACGCGCCGTGGACGACCACCAGCGGCTGCGCTACAGCCGCCACCTGTTGCTCGACGGCTTCGGCGAGGATTCGCAGGAGCGCCTGCTCGCCTCGCACGCGGTCGTGGTGGGAGCGGGAGGGCTGGGCTCCGGCGCGCTCCTCTACCTCGCCTCGAGCGGCGTGGGCCGCATCACCATCGCCGACGGCGACGCGGTCGACCTCACCAACCTGCAGCGCCAGGTCGTGCATCGCGTCGACGCCATCGGCACCAACAAGGCCGTCTCGGCCGCCGCGACACTCGCGACGATCAATCCCGAAGTCTCGGTACGCGCGCTCCCGGAGCGTCTCGGCCCCGAGGGCCTTCGCGCGCTGGCGCGCGAGGCCGACGTGGTGCTCGACTGCTCGGACAACTTCGCCACCCGGCACGCCATCAACGAGGCCTGCGTGCGCGAGCGCGTGCCGCTGGTGTCGGGGGCCGCGATCCGCTTCGACGGCCAGGTCGCCGTCTTCGACCCGCGCAAGCCCGGCTCGGGCTGCTACCACTGCCTCTTCCCGGCCGACGCGCACGGCGAGGAGGAGCGCTGCGCCACGATGGGGGTCTTCGCCCCGCTCGTGGGCGTGGTCGGGACGATGCAGGCGATGGAGGCGATCAAGCTCCTGGCCGGCATCGGCGACACGCTCGCCGGGCGCATGCTGCTGTTCGACGCGCGCGCGCAGCGCTGGCACGAGGTGCGCCTTTCGCGCGATCCCCATTGCGCCGTGTGCGGGGTGCCGCGCGCGGCCGCGGCCTAGGAGAAGGAGAAATCCGCATGCGAAGAAACGCCCGACCGCTCCTGCTCGCCGCCGTCCTCCTCGTCGCCGCCCCCTGGGCCGCCGGCGAGGGCGACAAGCAGGTCGTGTGGAAGCTCGTCGACACCAAGGGGAAGGTCACCTACGTCGACAAGGCCCCGCCCAAGGAATTCCAGGGCAAGGTGACGCGAATCGAGGTCGATCTCTCCGCCAACGTGGCCACGCTCGCCACCGTGGGCGAGGCCTCCAAGCCCATCCGGTTGCCTCTCACCGCACCGGAACTCAAGCGCGTCAGGGCCGATGCCGAGCTCGCCCGCGCGCGCGAGAACCTCGAGGCGGCGAAGAAGGCGCGCGAGGACGGCAAGGATCCCACGCCGGAGGAAACCCAGTGGATCGGGAAGAAGGGCGGCGGAGCGAGGCCCGAGCCGACGGAGGCCTACCACGCCCGCATCAAGACCCTCGACGCCGCCGTCAAGGCGGCCGAGGCGGATCTGGACCGGGCCCAGAAGGCCGCGCGGATGGCCGCCATTGACTGACGGTAACGCGCGGCGAGCGTTCGCCCTGGCGTTCATCCTGGCCGTGGCGATGCCCGCCGCCGCGCAGCAGGTCCTGTACAAGCTCACCGACCGGCAGGGGCGCGTCACCTACTCCGACAGCGTGCCCAAGAACTACGACGGCACGGTGCAGCGCATCGAGACGGACACCACGTCCAACCTCCTGCCCTCGGGCAGGCCGCCCGAGGCGCAGAAGGCGCCAGCCGCGGCCACCGGCATGGCGGAGGACCGGCGCCAGAAGCGCGACGAGCTCGACAAGAAGCTGCGGGCGGCGCAGGCGCGGGTCGAGGCGGCGAAGAAGGCCGTGGAGCTGGGCGAGGAGCCGCAGCCCGGCGAGATGCAGACCGTCCAGCGCCGGCACGCGCCCCTGAAACGCGGAGAGTCGCCGCCGCGCCCGAACTGCTTCGAGGCCGTCGACCCCAACGGCGTGGCTTCGCTCATCTGCCCGCAGCAGGTGCCGCAGGACGTCTACTACGAGCGCCGCCGCAAGCTCGACGAGGAGCTTCGCCTCGCCGAGCGGGAGCTCGAGGAGGCCGAGCGCGCCTACCGGCGCGGCACGGACTGACCCTCACCCCCGGCCCCTCTCCCGCAAGCGGGAGAGGGGAGAAAAACGCTCCCGCTCCCTTGGGAGAGGGCTGGGGTGAGGGTCAGGGAGAAGGAAGGGAAGAGAGGTCCCAGCGCGGCCGAACGCCGAAGCCTTCCGTTCCCGCCGGCGCTGAACCGAAGCGCAGGGCGGCGGCGAAGGCGATCATCGCGCCGTTGTCGGTGCACAGCCGCGCAGGAGGGAAGAATACGCGCGCGCCCACGCGCGCCGTCTCGCTCCCGAGGCGCTCGCGAAGCGCGGAATTCGCTCCCACGCCCCCGGCCACGACGAGCCGCGACATGCCGGTCGCCTCCAGGGCCCGCAGGCACTTCGCGGCCAGCACGTCCACGACGGCGGCCTGGAAAGAGGCGGCGATGTCGGCACGCAGGGCGTCGTCCAGCGCGTGCTTGCGCACGCAATGCAGCGCCGCGGTCTTCAGGCCGCTGAAACTGAAGTCGAGGTCCTCGCTCGCGATCATGGGCCGCGGGAAGGCGAAGCGCCGGGCGTTTCCCGTGGCCGCGAGCCTCGATAGCGCCGGCCCGCCGGGATAGTCGAGCCCGAGAAGGCTCGCGGTCTTGTCGAAGGCCTCCCCGGCCGCGTCGTCCACGGTCTCGCCGAGCAGGGCGTACCGGCCCACGCCCTGGACGGCCATGAGCTGCGTGTGCCCTCCCGAGACGAGCAGGGCCACGAACGGGAATTCGGGCGGCGGATCGGCGAGCAGCGGCGACAGGAGGTGGCCCTCGAGGTGGTGGATGCCCACCACGGGCCGGTCGAGGGCGATCCCCAGGCCGGCGGCGACCGAGGCGCCCACGAGCAGGGCGCCCGCGAGGCCTGGCCCCTCGGTATAGGCGATGAGGTCCACGTCGGCGAGTCCCCGGCCGGCGCGCTCGAGCGCCTCCCGGGCCAATGGCACGATGCGCCGGATGTGGTCGCGGGAGGCGAGCTCCGGGACGACCCCGCCATACAGGGCGTGCAGGTCGACCTGGGAATGCAGCGCCTCGCCCAGCACGCCCCCTTCGCTGTCGTAGAGGGCGATGCCGGTTTCGTCGCAGGAGGTCTCGATGCCGAGGGTGAGCACGGTGCGGGGGCGCGAAACCGCGCCTTTCCAGAGGTGCAAAACTTTGATATTATGCAGGGTTTTCAGCGCTGTTCCATTCACACCGCACCGCCGGAACCCATACATGCCGACCATCCGAGTCAAGGAAAACGAGCCGTTCGACGTCGCCCTGCGCCGCTTCAAGCGCGCGGTGGAAAAGACGGGCCTTCTCACCGAGCTTCGCGCCCGCGAGTTCTACGAGAAGCCCACCGCCGAGCGCAAGCGCAAGCACGCCGCGGCCGTGAAGCGCCGCTACAAGCGCATGCGCTCGCAGATGCTGCCGCCGAAGCTCTACTGACCGGCCCCGGGCAATCCCCTTCTTCGCGGCGAGCCGGGCCCCAGCGCCCCGCTCGCCGCGGTCGTTTCGACGCGAGGAATCCATGACGCTGCGCGATCGGGTGAACGAGGACGTGAAGGTGGCGATGAAGGCGCGCGAGGCCGAGCGGCTCGGCACGCTGCGGCTCCTCACCGCCGCCATGAAGCAGCGCGAGGTCGACGAGCGCATCACGCTCGACGACGCCGGCGTGATCGCGGTCATCGAGAAGATGCTCAAGCAGCGCAAGGACTCGGTCGAGCAGTACGAAAAGGCCGGCCGCCAGGAGCTCGCCGACGCCGAGAAGCGCGAGATGGCGATCCTGTCGGCGTACCTCCCCCAACAGCTGGCGGAGGCGGAGATCGCCGCGATCGTCGCCGAGGCCGTGGCCGCCACCGGCGCCAAGGGCCCCGCGGACATGGGCAAGGTGATGGGCGTGGTGAAGCCGAAGCTGGCCGGCCGCGCCGACATGGGCCGCGTCTCGGCGCTGGTGAAGGCGAAGCTCGCGGGCTGAAGGCGCCGCGCGGCCGGTCCCCCGCCCGCATGATCCCGCAGGACTTCATCCAGGCGCTCCTCGGGCGCGTCGACATCGTCGACGTGATCGACCGGCACGTGCGCCTGAAGAAGGCGGGCACCAACTACAAGGCGTGCTGCCCGTTCCACAACGAGAAGACCCCGTCGTTCAACGTGAGCCCCTCGAAGCAGTTCTACCACTGCTTCGGCTGCGGAGCGCACGGCAACGCGATCGGCTTCCTCATGGAGTACTCGGGGCTCGCGTACCCGGACGCCATCCGCGAGCTCGCGCAGCAGGTCGGGATGGAGGTGCCCGAGGTGCGCGGGAACTTCCCCGGCCGTCCACCCGCCGCGCAGGCGAAGGGGCTCACGGAGCGCATGATGGAAGCGCTCAACTACTACCGCGCCGAGCTCAAGAAGACCCCGCTCGCCATCGACTACCTCAAGCACCGCGGCCTGTCGGGCGAGATCGCGGCGCGCTACGGACTGGGATACGCCCCGGACGCCTGGCAGTCGCTCAAGGCCGTCTTCCCCGACTACGAGGCGGCGGAGATGAAGGACACCGGCCTCGTCATCGACTCCGAGGGCGCCGAGGCCCACGACGGGGAGCCCGCGAAGAAGAGCCGCCGCTACGACCGCTTCCGCGGCCGGGTGATGTTCCCCATCCTCGACTCGCGTGGCAACGTGATCGGATTCGGCGGCCGCATCGTCGGCGAGGGCGAGCCCAAGTACCTCAACTCGCCCGAGACCCCTCTCTTCGAGAAGGGGCGCGAGCTCTACGGCCTGTGGCAGGCCAAGCGCGCCATCCGGGACGCGAACCTCGTCATCGTGGTCGAGGGCTACATGGACGTGGTGGCGCTGGCGCAGCACGGGGTGGAGAACGCGGTGGCCACGCTGGGCACCGCCACCACGCCCATGCACGTCTCGAAGCTCCTGCGACTGGCCGACAACGTCGTCTTCTGCTTCGACGGGGACGCCGCCGGGCGCAAGGCGGCGTGGAAGGCCCTGGAGGTGTCGCTTCCGGTCCTGGCCGACGGCAAGTCCGTGGCCTTCCTCTTCCTGCCGCCGGAGGACGATCCGGACACCTTCGTGCGCCGGATGGGCAAGGAGGCCTTCCTCGAGGCCCTGGCGGCCGCCAAGCCCCTGTCGCAGTTCCTCGTGGGCGAGATCGCCTCGAAGGTGGACATGCGCTCCGAGGAGGGGCGCGCGCGCTTCCTCGCCCAGGCGAAGCCCCTCGTGGCGCAGATCGAGGCGCCGGCGCTGGGCGCSATGATCCGCAAGCGCCTGGCGGAGCTCGCCGGCCTCGATCCCGGCGAGCTGCCGGGGTTCCTGCCCCCGCGCGCCGSCGCGAGGCCCGCCCAGGCGCCGGCCCCGCGGGTCGTGCGCAAGGCCCCTTCGCTCGAGGGGCAGATGCTGCAGAGGCTGCTGCGCAAGCCGTCGCTCGCCCGCTCGGTGGACCCCGACCTCGTGGAGGAGGCCTCGGCGGAGGGGCGGGCGCTGCACGCCGTTCTCGCCTACGCCCGCGAAGGCGAGCAGGACCTCACGCTGGGCCAGCTCGTGGCCCACTTCGAAGGCGGCGAGCACTCCCCCGTCCTCGAGGCCGCCCTGGGCGCCGGCCGGATACTCGACGAGGTCCCGGAGTCGGAGCTGGACCTGGAGGCGGACCTCGCCGGCCTGCAGGCGCGGCTCTCCCTGCAGCGTTCGGAGCGGCGCAAGGCCGAGCTGGAGGCGCGGGCCATGGAGGGGGGGCTCACCGAGGCCGAGCGGGCGGAGCTCGCCGCGCTCGGGGCCAGCCAGGCCACCGCCCGGGGCGCGAACTCCGGCCTCGATAAACCCTCTAAGTAGTGGTAAAATCGCAAGTTTTCCCCGCCTAACCTGCCCTTCCCGGAGCCGCCCGTGAAACCCTCCAGAGAATCCCAGAAGAACGCCAGCAAGGAGCAGAAGGCCGAAGTGAAGCTCGCGGAGGTCGAGGCGCAGAAGAAGCGCCTGAAGAACCTCATCGTCCTGGGCAAGGACCGCGGCTACCTCACCTACGCGGAGATCAACGACCACCTGCCCGACGAGATGACCGACGCCGAGCAGATCGAGGGCGTGGTCACGATGCTCGCCGACATGGGTATCGCCGTGTACGACGCGGCGCCGGATGCCGAGACGCTGCTCCTCACGGAGGCGGCCACCAACCCCGTCGCCGAAGAGGACGTCGTCGAGGAGGCCGAGGAGGCCCTGTCGCTCACGCTCGATTCCGAATTCGGCCGCACCACCGACCCCGTGCGCATGTACATGCGCGAGATGGGCTCGGTGGAGCTCCTCACGCGCGAGGGCGAGATCGAGATCGCCAAGCGCATCGAGGACGGCCTGAAGCACATGATCCAGGCGATCTCGTCCTGCCCGACCACGATCGAGGAGATCCTGCGCCTCGCCGAGATGGTCGAGAAGGACGAGATGCGAATCGACGAGCTGGTCGACGGCCTGGTGGACGCCGACGGCGAGGACATCGTCGGCGAGGAGATGAGCGAGGAGGAGGAGCTCGAGGAGATCGAGGAGGACGAGGGCGAGGAGGACGCCGACATGGCGAGCGCCGACCTCGAGCAGCTCAAGCAGGACTCGCTCGTCCACTTCAACAAGATCCGCCGCCTGTACAAGCGCATGCGCAAGACCCTGTCCGAGAAGGGCTACCGCTCGCGCGCCTACAAGGACCTGCAGGAATCGATCTCCGCGGAACTCCTCATGATCCGCTTCACCGCCAAGCAGGTGGAGCACCTGTGCGGAGGGCTGCGGCAGCTGGTCGAGCGCGTGCGCGGCCACGAGCGCGAGATCATGGAGCTGTGCACGCGCAACGCCGCCATGCCGCGCCCGCACTTCATCAAGGTGTTCCCCGGCAACGAGACCAACCTCAAGTGGGTCGCCGAGGAGATCGCCTCGGGCAAGGCGTTCGCCAAGGCGCTCGACCGCTTCAAGCCGGCGATCGTCGAGCAGCAGGAGGCGCTCATCGCGCTGCAGAAGGAAGTGGGCATCCCGATCAAGGACCTGAAGGAGATCGCCCGCCAGATGTCCACGGGCGAGGCCAAGGCCCGCCGCGCCAAGCGCGAGATGATCGAGGCCAACCTGCGCCTGGTGATCTCGATCGCGAARAAGTACACCAACCGSGGSCTSCAGTTCCTGGACCTCATCCAGGAGGGCAACATCGGCCTCATGAAGGCGGTGGACAAGTTCGAGTATCGCCGCGGCTACAARTTCTCGACCTACGCCACCTGGTGGATCCGCCAGGCCATCACGCGCTCGATCGCCGACCAGGCGCGCACCATCCGCATCCCGGTGCACATGATCGAGACGATCAACAAGATGAACCGCATCTCGCGGCAGATCCTGCAGGAGACGGGGCAGGAGCCCGATCCCGCCACGCTCGCGGTGAAGATGGAGATGCCCGAGGAGAAGATCCGCAAGATCCTCAAGATCTCCAAGGAGCCCATCTCCATGGAGACGCCGATCGGCGACGACGACGACTCCCACCTCGGCGACTTCATCGAGGACCAGGCCGGGCTCGCCCCCTCGGACTCGGCGCTCTACGCGAGCCTGCGGGAGGCCACCAAGGACGTGCTGGATTCCCTCACGCCGCGCGAAGCCAAGGTCCTGCGCATGCGCTTCGGCATCGAGATGAACACCGACCACACGCTGGAGGAGGTCGGCAAGCAGTTCGACGTGACGCGCGAGCGCATCCGCCAGATCGAGGCGAAGGCGCTGCGCAAGCTCCGCCACCCCTCCCGCTCCGAGAAGCTGCGCAGCTTCCTCGAAGGCGAGGGCTGACAGCGCGCACTGTAACGGTGCGCGTTACACCGACGCACCCCCGGCGCCGATTACAATGCCCGCTTCGCGCGGGCATTGTTCTTTTCGATGGGCCTGTAGCTCAGACGGTTAGAGCAGGGGACTCATAATCCCTTGGTCGCTGGTTCGAATCCAGCCGGG
>PQAI01000232.1 GCA_003105245.1 Betaproteobacteria bacterium
CGCCGGTGCGTCTCCATCGACGTGCTGCAAAGGGTCGCGCTGCCCGGGAGCTCCCCGCCGAAGAGCCAGCCGATCGCGATGGAGATCGCGCCCTACGACCGGGCGCTCGACTCCGTCTTCACGGCCTGCGGCGAGGCGAGCGCCTACGCGCCGCCGCAGCCCAGCCCGGACGCGCAGCCCGCTGCCAGCCCGTGGAAGCCCGCGCACACCACCACGAAGGGGCGCACCAACGTGCGCGCGACGACGAGCGTGGACTCCGCGATCGTGGCCAAGCTCGCCCCCGGCACCGCGGTGCTCGCCCGGCAGACGACGCCCTCGTGGTGGGAGGTCAGGCCGCGCAAGGGACAGGGCTTCCGCGGCTACATCCGGGAGGACCGGCTCGCCTTCGATTGAGCCCGTCCCGGGGATCCTCGCCGCCTCAGGCCCAGTCCTTCGGCACGAGGAAATCGGTGTAGAGCCTCGCCTCGGGCGTGCCCGGCGCGGGCTTCCAGTCGTATCTCCACTTCACCACCGGCGGCAGCGACATGAGGATGGACTCGGTGCGCCCGCCCGACTGCAGGCCGAAGTGGGTGCCGCGGTCCCACACGAGGTTGAATTCCACGTAGCGGCCTCTCCGGTACGCCTGGAAGTCCCGCTCGCGCTCGCCGTAGGGGATGTCGCGCCGGCGCAGGACGATGGGCTCGTAGGCCGGCAGGAAGGCGTCTCCCACAGCGCGCTGGATCGCGAAGCACTTCTCGAAGCCCGGCTCGGAGAGGTCGTCGAAGAAGGTTCCGCCGATGCCGCGCGGCTCCTGGCGGTGCTTGTTGTAGAAGTACTCGTCGCACCACTTCTTGAAGCGCGGGTGCAGCTGCGGGTCGATCGCGTCGAGCGCCTCGCGGTTCACGCGGTGGAAGTGGGCGCAGTCCTCCTCGAAGCCGTAGTAGGGCGTGAGGTCCATGCCGCCGCCGAACCACCACACGGCCTTCGCGGGGTCCCCGTCGGGGCTCTTCGCGGCGAAGAAGCGCACGTTCATGTGCACCGTCGGCACGTAGGGATTGCGCGGGTGGAAGACGAGCGAGACGCCCATCGCCTCCCAAGGCCTGCCCGCGATCTCGGGGCGGTGCGCGGAGGCCGAGGGCGGCAGCTTCTGCCCCATCACGTGCGAGAAGCCCACGCCGCCGCGCTCGAGCAGGTTGCCCTCCTCGACCAGGCGCGACACGCCCCCGCCGCCCTCGGGCCGCTTCCACTCGTCGCGCAGGAAGGGCTTGCCGTCGAGCTCGGCGAAGCGCCCGACGATGCGGTCCTGGAGGCCGGTGAGATAGGCCCTGACGGCCGCGATGTCCATCTACTTCCTGTGGATGGCCCGGTGGCCGATGTCGCGGCGGTACTGCATGCCGTCGAAGCGGATGCCCGCGGCCACCTCGTAGGCGCGGTCGGCCGCGATCTTCACGTTCTCGCCCAGCGCGGTCACGCACAGCACGCGACCGCCGGAAGTGACCACCTGGCCGTCCTTCTCCGCCGTGCCGGCGTGGAAGACGTGGCAGTCGTCCAGCCCGGCGGGCAGTCCCGAGATCGCGTCGCCCTTGCGCGGGGTGTCGGGATAGCCCGCGGCCGCGAGCACGACGCCGAGCGCGGCGCGCCGGTCCCACTCGGCCTCGGCGCGGTCGAGCGTGCCGTCCACGGCGTGCTCCAGGAGGTCGAGGAAGTCGCTCTTCAGCCGCATCATGATGGGCTGCGTCTCCGGGTCGCCCATGCGGCAGTTGAACTCCACCACCCGCGGGGCGCCGGCGGCGTCGATCATGAGGCCCGCGTAGAGGAATCCCGTGTAGGGCGTGCCTTCCTTCTCCATGCCCCGGAGCGTGGGCAGGATGACCTCGCGCATGGCGCGCCCGTGCACCTCCGGCGTCACCACCGGAGCCGGCGAATAGGCGCCCATGCCGCCCGTGTTGGGACCACGGTCTCCGTCGAAGATCCGCTTGTGGTCCTGGGTGGAGGCGAAGGCGAGGGCGTTCCTGCCGTCGGCCATCACGATGAAGCTCGCCTCCTCGCCGGCCATGAACTCCTCGATCACGACGCGGTGGCCGGCCTCCCCCATGCCGCCGCCCTCGAGCATCATGTCGATGGCCGCGTGCGCCTCGGGAAGCGTCATGGCCACCACGACGCCCTTGCCGGCCGCGAGCCCGTCGGCCTTTATGACGATGGGCGCGTTTTTCTTCTCGACCGGCGCATTCGCGACCACGGCATCCACGTGCGCGTGCGCGGCCTTGGCGTCGGTGAAGGTGGCGTAGTGCGCCGTGGGAATGCCGTGGCGCTCCATGAAGCGCTTGGCGAAGTCCTTGGAGCTCTCGAGCTGCGCCGCCGCCTTCGTGGGCCCGAAGATCGCGAGGCCCTCGGCCCGGAAGAGGTCCACCACGCCCGCGGCGAGCGGAGCCTCGGGGCCCACGACGGTGAGCGCGACRYCCTGGTCCTTCGCGAGCTTCACGAGGTCCGCGACCGCGGTCRCGYYCACGTTCTCSACGCCCTCCTCGCGCGCGGTGCCGGCGTTGCCCGGCGCCACCAGGACCTTCGAGACGCGCGGGCTTCGCGCGAGCTTCCAGGCCAGCGCGTGCTCGCGGCCCCCGGAGCCGATGACGAGGATCTTCAAGGCCGCGGCCTCAGTGCCGGAAGTGCCGCATGCCGGTGAAGACCATGGCGAGGCCGTGCCCGTCGGCGGCGGCGATCACCTCCTCGTCGCGCACGCTCCCGCCGGGCTGGATCACGGCGCGGGCGCCGGCCTTCGCGACCACGTCCAGCCCGTCGCGGAAGGGGAAGAAGGCATCCGAGGCCGCCACCGACCCCGCGAGCGAGAGYCCGTTGTTCTTCGCCTTGATCGAGGCGATGCGCGTGGARTCSACCCGGCTCATCTGGCCGGCGCCCACGCCGAGCGTCATGCCGCCGCCGCAGAAGACGATSGCGTTCGACTTCACGAACTTGGCCACCCGGAAGGCGAACACGAGGTCGTTCATCTCGGCCTCGGTGGGCTTCCTCTTCGTGACGAACCTGAGCTCCGCCACGTCGAAGGCGTCGGCGGTCTGCACGAGGAGCCCGCCGCCCACGCGCTTCATGTCGAGGCGGTTCAGCTCCTTGGCGGGCTCGATGGCGAGCAGGCGCACGTTCTGCTTGGCGGAGAAGACCTTCCTCGCCGCCTCGTCGTAGGAGGGAGCGATGACCACCTCGACGAACTGCTTCGAGACCGCCTCGGCCGTGGGGCCGTCCACCGGCAGGTTGAAGGCGATGATGCCGCCGAAGGCGGAGGTGGGATCGGTGAGGAAGGCGCGCCGGTAGGCCTCCAGGGGCGATTGCGCGATGGCCACGCCGCAGGGGTTGGCGTGCTTGATGATCACGCAGGCGGGCACGTCGAAGCTGCGGCAGCACTCCCAGGCGGCGTCCGCGTCCGCGATGTTGTTGTAGGAGAGCTCCTTGCCCTGCACCTGCCGGAAGCGCGACAGCGTGCCCTTCGCGGGATCGGCCTCGACGTAGAAGGCCGCGTGCTGGTGCGGGTTCTCGCCGTAGCGAAGCGTCTGCGCGATGCGGAAGGAGAGGTTCAGCCGGTCCGGGAACTCGCGCGCGGCGCCCTTCGCGTCGCGCGCCGTGAGCCAGCTGGAGATCATGCCGTCGTACTCGGCGGTGTGGCTGAAGGCCTTGGCGGCGAGCGCGTAGCGGTCCGCGAGGCCGAGCTTGCCGCCGCCCGCGGCGAGCTTCTTCGCGAGCGGCGCGTAGTCGGCSGGGTCGGTGACGATGGCGACGAAGGCGTGGTTCTTGGCCGCGGCGCGCACCATCGTGGGGCCGCCGATGTCGATGTTCTCGATGGCGTCGTCCATCGTGCAGCCGGGCCTGGCCACGGTCCGCGCGAACGGGTAGAGGTTCACCACCACCATGTCGATGGGCGGGATGCCGTGCTCGCGCATGGCCTCGACGTGGTCGGGAAGGTCGCGCCGGGCGAGGATGCCGCCGTGCACCTTCGGGTGCAGCGTCTTCACGCGCCCGTCCATCATCTCGGGGAAGCCCGTGTAGTCGCCCACCTCCACCACCGGGAGCCCGGAGGAGGCCAGCAGCTTCGCGGTGCCGCCGGTGGAGAGGAGCTCCACGCCGTGGGAGGCGAGCGCTCTTGCGAATTCGACGATGCCGGCCTTGTCGGAGACGCTCAAGAGCGCCCGCTTGATCCTGATCTGGTCGTGTTGCATGGCCCGTCCCTGGGTGCGCCGCGAGGACGTCCGGCTTCAGTCGATGCCGTGTTCCTGGAGCTTCTTTCGCAGCGTGTTGCGGTTGATCCCGAGGAGCTCGGCGGCGCGCGTCTGGTTGCCCTGCGCGTGGTACATGACCACCTCGAGAAGCGGCTTCTCGACGCAGTTCACGACCATGTTGTAGATGCCCGAGGGCTTCTCCCCGTCGAGGTCCTTGAAGTACTGCTTCATCATCTTGCGAACGGTCGAGGACAGCTCGTTCTCGCGCTCGGCGGCTTCGGCGCGGGCCGCGGCCCGGGCTTGGGTTCTAGGCTGCAAGGGCCACCTCTTCGTCGTATTCGAGGCGCTGGGAGCGCTCGGCCAGGCCGTCGAAGAAGCCACGGACGGCGTCGAGCTGCTCGCGGGAGGTCTGGAGCTGGTTCATGCGCGCGCGGAAGCTGGCGGAGTTCTTGAGCCCCTTGGTGTACCACGCGATGTGCTTGCGGGCGACGCGCGAGCCGCGCTCGGCGCCGTAGAACGCGTAGAGGTCGTCCAGGTGCCCCAGCAGCACGTCGCGGATCTCCGCGACCTCCGGGGATGCCAGCTTCTCGCCGGTCTTCAGGTAGTGCGCGATCTCGCGGAAGATCCACGGGCGCCCCTGGGCGGCCCGCCCGATCATCACGGCGTCCGCGCCCGTGTACTCCAGCACGTGCTTCGCCTTCTCCGGCGAGTCGATGTCGCCGTTGGCCATCACGGGGATGGCGACCGAGGCCTTCACCGCCTTGATCGTGTCGTATTCCGCCTCGCCGGTGTACATGCACGCGCGCGTGCGGCCGTGCAGGGCGATGGCCGCGATGCCGGACTCCTCGGCGATGCGCGCGATCGTGAGCGCGTTGCGGTTCTCCTTGCTCCAGCCGGTGCGGAACTTGAGCGTCACGGGGACGTCGACCGCCTTCACGACCGCTTCCACGATTCGCGCCACCAGCGGCTCGTCCTTGAGGAGCGCCGAGCCCGCGGCCACGTTGCAGATCTTCTTGGCCGGGCAGCCCATGTTGATGTCGATGATCTGGGCGCCCTTGTCGACGTTGTACCGCGCGGCTTCGGCCATCATCGCGGGATCCGACCCGGCGATCTGGATCACCTTGGGCTCGACTTCTCCCTCGTGGTTGCCCCGGCGGATCGTCTTCTCGGAGCCCCAGAGGAGCGAGTTGGAGGCCACCATCTCGGAAACGGCCATCCCCGCGCCCATCGCCTTGCAGAGCTGGCGGAAAGGACGGTCCGTCACGCCCGCCATGGGCGCGACGACGAGGTTGTTCCTCAGGGTGACGTTTCCGATCTTCACGGCGTTTGTAATCGGTCTGGGAGCCGCGGAAAAGACGCCTATTTTATACGCAGTCGCGAACCCGACCAACTGTTAGCGCATGACGCATGTAGTCGCCCGGCGACAACTCGCGCGCCAAGTCAAGCGCCCGCGAACCTCAAGAAGCGTGCCAACGCCGCCCGCCGGAAGCCGCCTCCAGCCAGCGATCGGCGGCGGCGGAGAACTCGCTCTTCTCGAGGGCGGTCAGGCCGCGCGGATCGAAGCGGTGGCGGTAGTGAAGCGCCAGGAGCGCGGCCATCGCGCCCGGGTCGCCCGCCGCCGGTCCCAGGCGCGCGATCCAGTCGCGGCTCGTCTCGCCGGGGYGRCGCGCGTGGCCCATCGCCTCCAGGCGCGTGGCCACCCGGGCGAATTCGGACCCCGCGTASTCGCCTTCGCCGCGCGCCTGACCGATGGCCGCGGCCGCGCGCGAGGCCGGCCGCCAGCGACGCCCCATTCGCCACAGGAAGAAAGCCACGAGGAGAAGCGCCGGCGCTCCCCAGGCGAGCGCCCGCTCGGTGGCGCCGGCCCCGCGGTGCCAGCGATCCAGCCGGAAGCGCATCCACGACCAGGCATCGGCGATCGCCGACCACGCCGGGCGCTCGCCGCCCTCCAGCTCGAACCACGATGGCGGCGTCGAGTCCACGTCGACCCAGCGCCCGTCCACCCAGGCCTGCGACCAGGCGTGGGAATGGCGCTCGCGCGCGATCCACGCGCGCTCGAAGTCGCTCCACTCCTGCAGCGAGTAGCCCGAGGCGTAGCGCGCCGGCACGCCCGCCGCGCGCAAGAGCAGCGTCGTGGCGGTGGCGAAATGCTCGCAGTGCCCGGCCTGCGTGCGCTCGAGGAAGTCCGCGAGCGGCGTGCGCCCCGCGGCCGCCATCTCCTGGAAGGTGGAATAGCGGAACCCGGAGACGAATCGGCTGCGTACCGCCTCGACCGCCGCCGCCGGCGCGAGCCCCGCCAGCCCCCAGGCCCTCGCGACCCGCTCGATCATCGCTTTCTCGCGCTGCGGCAGGCGAAGGTCCACGGGTGTCGGCGATCGCCGGTCCGCCGCCCGGGGATCGATCCCGATCCGGTACTCCACGAAGCCGGGGTCCGCGGCAGCCTGCACCGCGCCCAGGGGATTCGCCTTGAGCGAGCGCAGGCCCGCGCCCGACACCACGACGGCTCCCGGCGGAAGGCTCAGCACCGGATCGCCTCCCGCGGCCCGCTCCTGGATGGTGATGTAGCGTTCCGCCTCGCCCTCGCCCAGCCGCCACGGGCCGCCGGGCCCTGCGGGCACCGCCGCGAAAGTCCCCCCGCGCGCGATCCAGTTCGTTCCCTCGTACTCCACGTAGCTCGCCTGGTGCAGCAGCAGCGGCGTCTTCAGGGAAGCCTCGGCCTCGACGCGCAGCACGATCGCGTCCGACATCTTGAGCTCGCCCAGGCGCCCGATATCCGTCACGCCGCGGTACGGGCTCACCTTGGTGCCGCCGCCGCCGAGCCATTCGGGCGCCGCGCCCTCGAGCCAGAGCTGCAGGTCGTGCAGCCCGATGG
Organism: Betaproteobacteria bacterium; assembly: GCA_003105245.1. Classification (GTDB taxonomy): domain Bacteria; phylum Pseudomonadota; class Gammaproteobacteria; order Burkholderiales; family Usitatibacteraceae; genus FEB-7. The sequence goes on from PQAI01000232.1 coordinate 7,075, forward strand.
CACCCACGTATCCCAGGCTTCCCGCGATCGTCACGAGCCCCGCCCAGGCGGCCGTGCGCCGCCGGTCAGGGCGGACGGACCACAGCGCCCACGCGACGAGGACGGCGAGCCCCGCGTCGAACGCCGGGCCGCGTCCCGGCGCGGCGCTGGCCGCGACGATCCAGAGCGCCAGGTACGGAAGCCCGAGGTTCAGCCGCGCCGGCTCGCGAAGCGCCTGGCGGCGCATGCTCCAGAAGAGCACCCGCAGGTCGATCTCGCGCTCCGCGCCCCACGCCTGCATCAGCGCGAGCGGCAGCAGCGCCACGGGCAGCCACTGGAAGAAGAGGACCGCCGCCCTCGGGAAGCCGGCCGACGCGGCGAACGCGAGGCCCGCGGCGATGGCGAGCAGCGTCGAAAGGTCCGCGACGCGGAACTGCTGCGCGGTCGTGAGCTCGACGCGCCCCTTCGCCAGGCGCGCCCCCTCGAGGACGAAGGCCACCGGCACCGCGACGGCGAGCGTGTCGCCGAGCCATCCCCAGAGGAGGATGGCGGCGGCCAGCAGGAGCGGCGGCGTGTTCACAGCGTCGCGAGGCCTTCCTGGATTCGCCCGGGCTCGAGGACCTTGAGCCAGGGCGGGGCGTCGGCGACCGGCGCGGCGCTCACGACGAGCACGCGCAGCGTGAGCCCCAGCGCGCGCATCTCGTCCACGAACGCGCGCCGCGGCTCGTCCCAGGCGAGCAGGATCGCGACCGAGCCCGACATCGCCGCGCGCCTCGCGCGGACCGCGTCGCGAAGCACGGAGAAGGGCTGGCCGCGGCACGGCGCCACGCCCGCCAGCACCGCGAGCAGCCCGTCGGGCTGCATCTGCCCGCGCCCGGCCGTGAAGGTGTAGGCCTCGGCGCCGACGAACATGAGGTCCAGCAGGCACTCGCGCGTGTCGATCGTCTCCGCGAGCGAGGCGGCCACGGCGACCGCTTCCTCGAAGGCCTCCTCCTGGCCGCGCGCGCAGAACGTGTCGAGGACGAGCGCGTGACGCTCGAAGAACTCGTCCTGGTATTCGCGCACCACGGGCTCGCCGCGCCGGGCGAAGCTCTTCCAGTGGATGCGCTGCAGGGGGTCGCCGGGGCGGTAGTCGCGCAGGCCGATGAATTCCCCGGAGTCCCCTACCGACGAGGACTGCGAGACGCCGCCCGGCTGGTGGCGGCGCGAGCCCGGCAGGTCCAGGGGCGGAAGCTTGTAGCGCTTCGGCAGGACGAGGACCTGTCCCCGCGCCTCGACGCGGTGGGCGCGCCACGCGAGGCCCAGGGGATCGGCCAGCGCCACCGTCGCGTCCGCGAAATGCAGGCGTCCCCGGCGGAAGGTGCGCGCGGTCACCTGCAGCTCGACTTCGCCGCCGGCGTCGACGGCAGGAACCGGAGTGGCGCCTATGGAGGCGACGCGATGGGCTTCGAGCACGCGCCACCACTCGCGGTAGATGGGCGCTCGCGCCTCCGCGCGGAACACCTCGAAGGCGGGCCGCGGGTCGCCCGTGTCCTCGAGGAGCGTGGCGCCGGCGATGGCGCTTGCGCCCGCGTTCCTGATCCGCAAGCGATAGGTGAACGACTCGCCGGCCGCGACGGCGCGTGGAAGCTCGCGGCGCACCTCGAAGCGCCCGCGCGCGAGCCGCCCGGCCAGCCAGGCGACCGAGAGCAGCGCGACGAGGAGGGTGAAGATCCGGTACGCGAGGCTCTGGTTGGTGTCGATCCCGAAGACCGCCGCCAGCGTCGCCACCGAGAGCGCGAAGATCCCGGCCGGGGTGAAGTGCCGGCGGATGCCATGCTGGACGGCCCCGAGGCCCCGGAAGACGCGCCAGGCGAGGCGCCACATGGCGTATCGCCTAGGCCGGGACGGGCGTGGCCGCGAGGATGTCGGCGACGACGGCCTGCGCCGTCCTGCCCGCGAACTTCGCCTGCGGGTCGAGCGCCAGGCGGTGCGCGAGCACCGGCACCGCGAGCGAGCGCACGTGCTCGGGGGCGACGAATTCCTCGCCGGCCACGAGGGCGAGGCCCTGCGCGATCCGCGTGAGCGCGATCGAGGCGCGCGGCCCCGCCCCGAGCTGCACGCCGGCCGCCCCGCGCGTGGCGCGCACGAGGTCCACGATGTAGCGCTGGATGACGGGGGAGACGCGGACCTCCTTCGCCGCCGCGCGCAGGTCCCGGACGTCTTCCGAGGAAGCCACCGCCGCGAGGCCCTCGAGGGGATGGCTGCGCCCCTGCGCCTGGACGATCGCGGCTTCCGTCTCGGCGTCCACGTAACCCAGCGAAAGCCGGATCGCGAAGCGGTCCATCTGCGCCTCGGGCAGCGGGTAGGTGCCGCGGAACTCCACCGGGTTCTGCGTGGCGATCACGAAGAAGAGGTCGTCGAGCCTCGTCGTGCGCCCCTCGATCGACACCTGGCCCTCCGCCATGGCCTCGAGGAGCGCCGACTGCGTGCGCGGCGAGGCGCGGTTGATCTCGTCGGCGAGCAGGATCTGGGTGAAGATCGGCCCCTCGTGGAAGACGAAGCTCTGGTCCTTCGGGTTGAAGACCGAGACGCCCAGGATGTCGGAGGGCAGCAGGTCCGGCGTGAACTGCACGCGCCGGAACTGCGCGCTCACGCTCGCGGCCAGCGCCTTGGAGAGCGTCGTCTTTCCGGTGCCGGGATTGTCCTCCAGCAGCACGTGGCCGCCGGCGATGAACGCAGCGAGGATCTGGCCGAGCGCGCCCGCCTGGCCGGCCATGACGCGCTCGACATTGGCGAGGATCTCCTTCGCCCGGGCCCGGGATTGCTGCATGTGCGCCCCTCCCTGTTCGTGCGGCGGCATTCGCGGCCACCTGCCGGCCAAGCTAGCACAATGGCCCGCCCGAGTCGTGGTCCTGGTCAGCCGGCCGCGCCGAAGCCGCCTCCGCCCGGCGTCTCGATCACGAAGACGTCGCCCGCGCCCACCTGCGTCTCGTCGGCGAAGCCCAGGTCCGTGCGCGAGCCGTCGGCGCGCTCGACCCAGTTGCGCCCGAGGTCGCCGGGCGATCCTCCCGCCATGCCGTAGGGCGGCACGCGGCGGTGGCCGGCGAGTATCGCCGCCGTCATCGGCTCCAGGAACCGGATGCGGCGCGTGGCGCCGTTGCCGCCGCYCCACTYGCCGCGYCCGSCGCTGCCSGCCCGRATCGAGTGGGCGTCCACGCGCACCGGGTAGCGCCACTCGAGCACCTCCGGGTCGGTCAGGCGCGAGTTGGTCATGTGCGCCTGCACGGTGTCGGTGCCGGGGAAGCCCGGCCCCGCCCCGGTGCCGCCCGAGATCGTCTCGTAGTACTGGTAGGTGGCGTTGCCGAAGGTGAAGTTGTTCATGGTGCCGTAGGAGGCCGCCATGACGCCCAGCGCCCCGTAGAGCGCGTCGGTGATGCACTGCGAGGTCTCCACGTTGCCGGCCACCGTGGCCGCGGGCGGGCGCGGGTTGAGCATCGAGCCCTCGGGGATTCGCACCTCGAGGGGCTTCAGGCACCCGGCGTTGAGCGGGATGTCGTCGTCCACCAGGGTGCGGAAGACGTAGAGCACGGCCGCGTAGACCACGGCCGAGGGCGCGTTGAAGTTGCTCTCGAGCTGCGCGCTCGTGCCGGCGAAGTCGATCACGGCGCTCCTGCGGTCGGCGCCGATCGCGATCCGCACCCGGATCACCGCCCCGTTGTCCATCTCGTAGGCGAAYTCSCCGTCCTTCAGGACCCCGATCACGCGCCGCACGCACTCCTCGGCGTTGTCCTGCACGTGYCGCATGTAGGCCTTCACGACGTCGAGGCCGAAGTGCGCCACCATGCGCCGCAGCTCCTGCACGCCCTTCTCGTTGGCGGCGATCTGCGCGCGCAGGTCGGCGATGTTCTGGTCGGGGTTGCGCGCGGGGTAGCGGGCGCTTGCGAGGAGCCGGCGCATCTCCTCCTCGAGCATGCGGCCGTCCTCGACGAGCTTCACGTTGTCGAGCAGCACGCCCTCCTCCTCGACCGTCCTCGAGAACGGGGGCATGGAGCCGGGAGTGATGCCGCCGATGTCGGCATGGTGGCCGCGGGAGCCCACGTAGAACAATATCTCCCCTCTCCCGCTCGCGGGAGAGGGGCCGGGGGTGAGGGCAGCCTCCGCGAACACCGGCGTGATCACCGTCACGTCCGGCAGGTGCGTGCCGCCGTTGTAGGGGTCGTTGAGGACGTAGACGTCGCCGGGCTTCATCTTCCCGGCGTTCTTGCGGATGACCGTCTTGATCGACTCGCCCATGGAGCCCAGGTGCACGGGCATGTGCGGGGCGTTGGCGATGAGGTTGCCCTCGGCGTCGAAGAGCGCGCAGGAGAAGTCCAGCCGCTCCTTGATGTTCACCGAGTAGGCGGTCTGCGCGAGGCGCACGCCCATCTGCTCGGCGATCGACATGAAGAGGTTGTTGAAGACCTCCAGCATCACGGGGTCGGCGTGCGTGCCCGCGGCGTAGCGCACGGTGCGCGCCGTGACTCGCCGCAGGACGAGGTGGTCCATCGCCGTGACTTCCGCCTCCCAGCCGGGCTCGACGACGGTGGTGGCGTTCCTCTCCGCGATGATGGCCGGCCCCGGCAGGCGCTGCCCCGGCACGAGGTCGTCGCGCAGGAAGACGGGCGTGCGGTGGCGCTCGCCGCCGGTGGTCATGGGGACGTGCTCGACGGGTGCTGCCGGCGCCCGCCCGGCCTTGCCGGCGTCGGGCCTCTCGGCGGGCGCGTCCGGGCGGCCCACGGCCTCCACCGAGACCGCCTCCGCGATGAGCGCGCGGCCGGGCATGAGGAAGCTGAAGCGCGAGCGGTACTGGCGCTCGAACTCGGCGCGCATGGCATCGGCCTCCCCGAGCGGCACGGCGAGCGAGGTGTCGGTCCCCTCGTACTTGAGGTGCACGCGCTTGTCGACGCGCTCGACCTCCACGCCCTGCGCCTCGAGCTCCCCGGCGCATTGCTCTCCCAGGCGCGCCGTCTTCTCCGCGAGCTCGGCCTGCGCCTGCTCGACGCGCCGCTCCACCGCCTCCTCGCGCAGCGCGCGCACCTGCGCGAGCCCCATGCCGTAGGCCGAGAGCACGCCGGCCAGCGGGTGGATGTAGACCTGCGTCATGCCGAGCTCGTCGGCCACGAGGCAGGCGTGCTGGCCGCCGGCGCCCCCGAAGCACTGCAGCGTGTACTCCGTCACGTCGTGGCCGCGCTGCACGCTGATGAACTTGATGGCGTTGGCCATGTTGGCCACGGCGATCCTCAGGAATCCCTCGGCCACCTGCTCGGGGGTCTGCGGCTTGCCCGTGGCCTTCGCGACCTCCGCGGCGAGCGCGGCGAACTTCCCGCGCACGACCTCCGCGTCCAGCGGCTCGTCGCCGCCCGGCCCGAAGACCTTCGGGAAGTGGGCGGGCTGGATCTTGCCGAGCATCACGTTGCAGTCGGTCACGGCGAGCGGGCCGCCGCGGCGATAGCAGGCGGGGCCGGGGTTCGCGCCGGCCGAATCCGGGCCCACGCGCTGGCGCTGGCCGTCGAAGTGCAGGATCGATCCGCCGCCCGCGGCGATGGTGTGGATCGACATCATGGGCGCGCGCATGCGCACGCCCGCGACCTGCGTGTCGAACTCGCGCTCGAGCTCGCCGGCGTAGTGCGACACGTCGGTCGAGGTGCCGCCCATGTCGAAGCCGATCACCTTGTGGAACCCCGCGCCCTCCGCGGTCTTCACCATGCCCACGATCCCGCCCGCCGGCCCCGACAGGATCGAGTCCTTGCCCTGGAAGCGGTGCGCGTCCGTGAGGCCGCCGGAGGACTGCATGAACATCAACCTTGGACCTCTCCCCTCTCCCTTGGGAGAGGGGTCGGGGGTGAGGGTCAATTCCCCGGCCACCTGGTCGACGTAGCGCCGCAGGATCGGCGACAGGTAGGCGTCGACGACGGTCGTGTCGCCGCGCGAGACGATCTTCATGAGCGGGCTCACCGCGTGCGAGACCGACACCTGCGTGAAGCCCGCCTCGCGCGCGAGCCCGGCCACGCGCGCCTCGTGCGCGGGGTAGCGGTAGCCGTGCATGAAGACGATGGCGATCGAGCGGTAGCCCTCCGCGAAGGCCTGCGCGAGGTCGCGGCGCGCCTGCGCCTCGTCCAGGGGCACGACGGTCTCGCCGCGCGCGCCGACGCGCTCGGTCACCTCGACCACCTTGCGGTAGAGGAGCTCCGGCAGCCTGATGTGGCGATCAAAGAGGCGCGGGCGGTTCTGGTACGCGATGCGCAGCAGGTCGCGGAAGCCGCGCGTGATGAAGAGCACCGTGGGCTCGCCCTTGCGCTCCAGCAGCGCGTTGGTGGCGACCGTCGTGCCCATCTTCACCGCCCCGACGCGCTCGACGGGAATGGGCTCGTCCGGCCCCACCCCGAGGAAGTGCCGGATGGCGGCGATGGCCGCGTCGCGGTAGCGCTCGGGGTTCTCGGAGAGGAGCTTGTGCGTCTCGATGGCGCCGTCGGGCCGCCTTGCGACCACGTCGGTGAACGTGCCGCCGCGGTCGATCCAGAACTGCCACTGGCCTGCGGACTTGTCGGTCATGGGAGGGGGCTCACGGTCGATGCTCACAGGGACGACGCGGCGCGGGAAGCCTGGTCGTACATCCCGGACATGAAGCGCAGGAAGGAAGCCACGTCGGCGAGCTTCTCGTTGTCGGAGCCGTCCGGGTTGAGGCTCGCCACGAGGCAGGCCTCGCGCACCTCGCGGTAGCGCTCGATGAGCGCCTGCCCCCGGGCGGTGGTCGAGAAGAGAACCTCCTTGCCGTGCCTCTCGTTCTTCACGAGGCCCGCGGCCACGAGCTTCTTCAGCGAATAGCTCACCACGTGCGTGTCCTCGACGTTGAGGACGAAGCAGATGTCGGCGAGCTTCTTGTTCCTCGCCCGGTGGTTCACGTGGTGCAGCGCCAGCACGTCGATGGGGGTGAGGTCCTTCATGCCGGCCGCGGCCATGCAGCGCACGATCCAGCGGTGGAAGGCGTGGCCGCAGATGATCATGCCGTACTCGAACTCCGAGACTTCCGCGCCCCGCCCCACGGCCAGGTGCGCCGAGGAGACGATCCGGGGGGGCGAAAGGGGCGGCGCGCGCTTGGGCGTGCTTCGGGGCTTCATGGCTCCTCCGGGGGGCGCGGCGCCGGGGGGCCGCGATTTGCCGACAAATTATCAGCAAATTGTTGACATGGGCAACTGCCCTTGCTAGCGTCCCCCGGTTGACGCTGTAATGGCAGTCCCGTCCAAGCCCCCACCCGAGGAGACCCGTCACATGAAGCGCATGCAGGGATTCGTCGCGGCGGCCGCCGTCGCCTTCGCCGCGACCGCCGCCGCCCAGACCAAGTGGGACATGCCCACGCCGTACGCCGCGACCAACTTCCACACCGAGAACATCGTCCAGTTCGCGGCCGACGTCGAGAAGGCCACCGCCGGCAAGCTCAAGATCACGGTGCACCCCGCCGCCTCGCTCTTCAAGGCGAACGAGATCAAGCGCGCCGTGCAGGGCGGGCAGGCGCAGATCGGCGAGATCCTGATCTCGGGCTACTCCAACGAGGACCCGATCTTCGGCGTCGACTCCGTGCCGTTCCTCGCCACCAGCTACGCCGAGTCCGCCAAGCTCTGGCAGGTCTCGAAGAAGGCGACCGAGGAGCGCTTCGCCAAGCAGGGCCTGGTGATCCTCTACACGGTGCCCTGGCCGCCGCAGGGCATCTACTCCACGAAGCCCCTGAACTCCGTGGCCGACATGAAGGGCCTGAAGCTGCGCGCCTACAACCCGATGATCTCGCGCATCGCCGAACTCGCCGGCGCCCAGCCGGTGACGATCCAGGCGGCGGAACTCGCCCAGGCGATGGCCACGGGCGCGGTCAACGCCAACATCACGTCGGGGGCGACCGGCTACGACACGAAGGCGTGGGAAGTGGTGAAGAACTACTACGACACGCAGGCGTGGCTCCCGAAGAACATCATCTTCGCCAACAAGAAGGCCTTCGACGCCCTCGACAAGGCGACCCAGGAGGCCGTCGTGAAGGCCGCCGCGGCCGCGGAGGCGCGCGGCTGGAAGATCTCGGAAGAGAAGACCGCGTGGTACCTCGGCGAGCTCAAGAAGAACGGCATGAACGTCGCGCCCCCCTCGGCGCAGCTGAAGGCCGACTTCCAGAAGATCGGCGCGACGCTCACCGAGGAGTGGCTCAAGACCGCCGGGCCGGACGGCAAGGCGATCGTCGAGGCGTTCAAGAAGTGACCCTCACCCCCCACCCCTCTCCCAGGGGAGAGGGGAGCACCCGGTGCGCAAGGCCCTAGACACGCTCTACGACGCCGCGGCCTGGGCCGCGGCGTTTTTCATGGTGGGCGTGCTCGCCATGGTGCTCGCGAGCGTGCTCGGGCGCCTGTTCGGCTTCAACCTGCGCGGCTCGGATGCCTACGCGGGCTACTCGATGGCGGCGGCGGCCTTCCTCGCGCTCGCCCACACCCTCAAGCGCGGCGAGCACATCCGCGTGAACCTGTTCCTCGAGCGCTTCGGCCCGAAGGTGACGCACGCGCTGGAGCTCTGGTCGCACGCGGCGGGCACCTTCTTCTGCGCGGTGCTCGCGATCTTCTGCGCGCGCCTGGTCTGGCAGTCCTGGACCTTCAACGACATCTCGCAGGGCAACGACGCCACGCCGCTGTGGATCCCGCAGATCGCGATGGCCGCCGGGGCGATCGTGCTCTTCGTGGCCATGGCCGACGACTTCGTGCTGCACCTTCGCCGCCGCCATCCGCACGCCACGAGGAAGGCGGAGACCGAGATGAAGCACATGGAGTAGCGCGGTGGACATCCTCATCACCGCGGTCCTCATCGCCTTCCTCTTCGCGCTCCTCGCGAGCGGGCTGTGGATCGGCCTCGCCCTCCTGGGAGTCGCCTGGATCGGCATGGAGCTCTTCACCAGCCGCCCCGTGGGCGACGCCATGGCGGTCACCATCTGGGGCTCGAGCTCGTCCTGGACGCTCACGGCGCTGCCGCTCTTCCTGTGGATGGGCGAGATCCTCTTCCGCACGCGCCTTTCGGAGGACATGTTCCGAGGCCTCGCGCCCTGGCTGCAGCGCATCCCCGGGCGGCTGCTGCACACCAACATCATCGGCTGCACGATCTTCGCGGCCGTGTCCGGCTCGAGYGCGGCCACCTGCGCCACGATCGGCAAGATGACGCTGCCGGAGCTCCAGCGCCGCGGCTATCCGGAGGACATGACGATCGGAACGCTCGCGGGCGCGGGYACGCTGGGCCTCCTCATCCCGCCCTCGATCATCATGATCGTCTACGGCGTGACGGCGGAAGTCTCGATCACCAAGCTCTTCATCGCGGGCGTGCTGCCGGGGCTGCTGCTCGCGGGGCTCTTCATGGGCTACACGGTGGCGTGGTCACTCCTGAACCCCGGGCGCATCCCGCCGCCGGACGCGCCGATGACCTTCCTGCAGAAGGTGTCGACCTCGCGCCACCTCATCGGGCCGGTCGCGCTCATCGCCCTCGTGCTGGGCTCCATCTACGTGGGCATCGCCACCGCCACCGAGGCCGCGGCCCTCGGCGTGGTGGGATCCCTTCTCCTGTCCTGGGCCCAGGGCTCGATGAGCCGCAAGGTGTTCGTGGAGAGCCTCATGGGGGCCACGCGCCTGTATTGCATGATCGCGCTCATCCTCGCCGGCGCCGCGTTCCTCACGCTCTCCATGGGCTACATCGGGTTGCCGCGCCACCTGGCGGAGTTCATCACGGGGCTCGGCCTCACGCCGTTCTGGCTGCTCTTCGCGCTCATGGTCTTCTTCGTCGTCCTCGGCTGCTTCCTGGACGGCATCTCGATGGTCGTGCTCACCATGGGCGTGATCCTGCCCACCATCCAGAAGGC
>PQAI01000233.1 GCA_003105245.1 Betaproteobacteria bacterium
CGGCGAGACCGTGGACGGCTTCGCGTCGCTGCGGCGCCTTCGCGGCGACGTGCGCCTGGGCGAGCCTCGGCAGGCGATGGGGCTGGAGGAGCTCGCGATGCGGGCCGACGCGGCCGGCGGCCGGGTGAAGGCGACGCTGGAAGTCCGCGGCAGCCGCATCGGCCGCTGGCGCGCCGAAGGGGACGCTACCCTTCGCGCCGGCGAATCGGGCTGGGAGATCTCGCCCGTCGCGCCGATCTCGGGCCGCTTCGACGTCGACGTGCCGGATCTCGCGTGGATGGCCGCGTGGGTGGGGCCGGAGGCGCGCACGGCCGGGCGCCTCAAGGGCGAGGGCGTCCTGGAGGGCACGGCGCGCGATCCGACATGGAACGGCCGCGTGGAGCTCGCGGGGCTGTCGCTGCGCGAGCCCACCCTCGGCGCGGAGGTGGAGGAGGGCATGATCGCCATCTCGCTCAAGGACCGCGAGGCGCGAATCGAGCGCTTCGAGCTTGCGATGCCGTGGCGCCCGAGCGAGCGCGCCGCGCGCGCCATCGCGGCGGCGAAGCGTCCGGCGCGGGGGACGCTCACCGCCGAGGGCGCCATGGACATCGCCACGCGCAAGGGGAGCCTGCGCGTGAAGGCCTCGTCATTCCCGCTCACGCGGCTCGAGTCGCGGTTCCTCGCGATCTCGGGGGAAGGGCGYGCGGAGCTCGACGGCCCGAAYACCGTGATGACGGGCAACTTCACGGCCGATGCGGGCTGGTTCGGCATCCCCGCCTCCGCGCCGCCTTCCCTTTCCGACGACGTGGTGGTGATTCGCGGCGCCCGGCAGGCSCCGGCCGCGCGCGGYGCCGRTCGSGTGCGGCTCGACCTGCGCGCSGATCTCGGCGAGCACCTGCATTTCGTCGGGCGCGGCCTCGACACGCGGCTCGCGGGATCGCTGCGGCTGGAGGGCGATCCCGGCGCGAACCTGCGCACGACGGGGACGATCCGTGCCGTGGGCGGCACCTACGACGCCTACGGGCGCACGCTCACGCTGGAGCGCGGGGCGCTCAATTTCCAGGGGGCGGTCGACAACCCGGGCCTCAACATCCTGGCGCTGCGCAAGGGGCTGCCGGTGGAGGCGGGCGTCGAGGTGCTCGGGACGGTGGCGCGTCCCAAGGCGCGCCTGTACTCCACGCCCGACGTGCCGGACCCGGAGAAGCTCGCCTGGCTGGTGCTGGGGCGCGGGCAGGGCGACGTCTCGGCGGCGGATGCCGCGACGCTGCTGTCCGCGGCGACTTCCATCCTCGGCGCCGACGCCCCGGGGCGCGGGAAGATCCTGGGAGGCCTGGGCATCGACCAGGTCTCGGTCGGCAGCGATTCCACGAGCCTGCTGGGCACCATGCCGCAGAGCACCGTGGCCGGGCGCACGCGCTCCTCGACCACGGCCGACGTGGTGACCGTGGGAGCGCGGCTCACCGACGACATCCGCGTCTCCTACATCCAGGGACTCGCCGACGCGGAAGGCTCGCTTCGCATCGCCTGGCAGTTCAGCCGCAGCCTCGAGTTCATCCTGCGCGCCGGCTACCGCGAGGGCATCGACGCCGTCTACCGCTTCTCCTTCAAGTAATCAGATCGGATTTGCCGATCTGATTGCCTGCCTATCGCGCGCTCAATCGAGCTGGATGCCGGTGTCGCGGACGAAGGTGCTCCACAGCGCGCCGTCGCGGCGGATGATGGCATCGAGCTCGTCGGGCGTGGTTCCCGTGCGCAGCAAGCCGATCTTCTCGAGGCGGGCGCCCGTCTCGGGATCGCGAAGCGCGTCGTTCACCGACTTCGAGAGCCTGTCGGCGATCGCGCGCGGCGTCTTCGGCGGCGCGACGATGGCCTGCCACGTGGGCACGGAAAGGCCCGGCATTCCCGCCTCGGCGGCCGTGGGCACGCCGGGCAGCAGCGAGCTGCGCTGGCTCGTGAGCACGGCGAGCGCGCGAACCCGGCCCGACTGCACGTGCGGCAGGCCCGTGGAAGCCGGACCGATGTTCATCTGCAGCAGGCCGGAAACGAGATCCGGCATGAGTTGCGCCCCGCCCTTGTAGGGCACCTGCTCCAGCCTGGCACCGCTCGACCGTGCGAACTGCTCGCCGGCCAGCTGCTCGCTGATGGATCCGGAGCCGTAGGTGACCTTGGACGGGTTGGCGCGCGCGTAGGCCGCGAGTTCCGCCGCAGTCCTCGCCGGAACCTGGGCGTTCACGTAGAGGCAGAAGGGCAGCTCGCCGACGCCGGCGACCGGCGCGAACTCGGACAGCGTCGAGAAGGGCGGCTTCTTCATGAGCGAGGGAAGGGAAACCATCGATGCGGGCGTCCACAGGAGCGTGTAGCCGTCCGGCGGCGAGGCGTGCACGGCCTGCGCTGCGATCGCGCCGTTCGCCCCGGGCCGGTTCTCGACGACGACGGGCTGCGCGAGGGATTTCGCGAGGCCCTGCCCGACCGCGCGGGCCGCCGCATCCGAGGCGCCGCCCGCGGGGAAGGGCACGACGATCCGGATGGCCTTCTCGGGGTAGGCGCCCGAGGCGCTGGCGGCGACCATCACGGCCGCGGCGGCAAGGCGGGACAGCAGTCGCGTCGTCTTCATGGCGGGCTCCGTGGTTTCGACGGCGCCAATCTAGGCAAGCCCGTCCGTTGCGGGAATACTCCGCCCGTAGAAGTCGGCGTGAACTTTCGGTTGAACCCCACCCGGCCCGGGAGGCCTCCATGGACAAGCTCCGCGCGCTCCAGTACTTCGTCATCGCCGCCGAGGAGGGCAGCCTTTCCGGCGCGGCCCGGCGCCTGGAGGTGAGCGTGCCCGCGGTGGCCAAGCTCGTCACCGCCCTCGAGCGCAGCGTCGGCACGGTCCTGTTCGAGCGCACCGCCCGCGGCCTGTCGCTCACTTCCGACGGCCAGCGATACGTGGAGGCCTGCGCGCCCGTGCTCGAGCAGCTCGAGGCGGCGGACGCGACGATCCGGGCCGAGGCCGGGCGGCCGCGCGGTACCGTCGTCATCGGCGCTCCCGCCTTCCTCATGCAGCACCAGATCCTGCCGGCGCTGCCGGCCTTCCACGCCCGCTATCCCGACATCCTGGTCGACCACCGCGTGGTCAACCGCCCCGGCGACCCCTGGTCGGATCGCGTGGACGTCTTCCTGCTGATGGGCTGGCCCCAGGCGCCGGGGTTGGTGCACCGGCGCGTCGTGGAAACGCGTCTCGTCACGTGCGCGGCGCCGGCCTACTGGGCGGCGCACGGCCTGCCGAAGGAGCCCGACGACATGGCGAAGTACACCTGCTTTCCCTTCCGCAACCCCGAGGGAACGACGGTCGACGTGTGGCACTACGTGCGCGGCGGGGAGCGGCGGACGGTGACTGTCCGCGGCTGGCTGGTGAGCGACCATCGCGACGTGGGCCTGCACGCCGTCCTCGACGGGCAGGGCGTGGGAAGGTTCACCGACCTGACCGTGCGCGAACACCTTCGCGCCGGCCAGCTCGTGCAGGCGCTGGCGGACTGGGAAATGCTCGACGCGCCCCCCATCAACCTGATGTACCGTCCGGCCCACCGCCGCAATGCGCGCGTGCGCCCCTTCCTGGACTTCATCACGGAGCACTTCCGGCGCCAGGAGCTGGCGCGGGAAGGCGGCGCGGCGCTCGCGCCCGCCGCCAGGCCCCGCTGGTACGGGCGCAACCTCAGCCGGGCCTCGGCGGACAGGCCGCCGCGCGGCGGGCGATGACTACATCGCCGCGAGCGCTGCGACGACCTTCTCGCGCACCTGGCGCGCGAGAGGCTCGATGTCCTTGCGGCCGGTGAGGGTGACCATCGTCTCGGGGTCGAGAACGGAGACCACCGTCTTGCCGTCGGCGGGGTTCTCGTAGACGGTGACGTTGCAGGGCAGCAGCAGCCCGATGTCGATCTCGCCCGACAGCGCCTGGAAGGCGAAGCCGGGGTTGCACGCGCCCAGGATCACGTACTTCGTGAAGTCCTTGTCGATCTTCTTCTTGAGCGTGGCCTTGACGTCGATCTCGGTGAGGATCCCGAAGCCCTGCTCCTTCAGCGTGGCGGTGACGCGCTCCACGGCCTGCTCGTAGGGCATCGCGACGGTGCGCGAATAGCCGTAGTTGCCCTTCTTCACGTCCGACATGGCGTTTCTCCGTTTCCGAAAATCAGCAAACGCTTATTTTACCCCGGCATCCCGCCGGCGGCCCATTCCGCCGCCATCCGCGCGTGCAGGGCCGTGGTGTCGATGACGGGCACGGCGGCGTCGCCGGCATTCAACGCGTCATGTTGACACCGGATTTATTTCGATTATCATGGAAATACCGAAACAGGACGGAGGCCGCCTTGGGCAACCGGGAACCGGAAGACATCTCGCGCTTCGCGGACATGCTCTCCGCCATGGGAACCGAGCCGCGGCTTCGCATCATGCGCCTGCTCCTCTCCGCCCATCCCGAGGGGATGGTCGCGGGCGAGATCGGCAGCGCGCTCGACATCGCGGGCTCCACGCTCTCGCACCACCTCGAGAGGCTGCGCAACGAGGGCCTCGTCGACGTGCGCCGCGAAGGCACCTTCCTGTGGTACTCGGCCAACGCCGCGGCGCTGCAGGACTTGCTGCGCTTCCTCTACGCGGAATGCTGCACGCGAAGCGGCGCGTGCGAGCCGAGGAAGATCGTTTCCGCCGCCTGACGAAAGGAAAGCCATGGACGCACCCCGGGACATGAAGGAAGCGGTACGCGAGCGGTACGGCGAGGCCGCGCGGCGCGTGAAGGAAGGCGCGGGCGGTTGCTGCGCGCCGGCCCCGGCCGCCTCGACTTGTTGCGCGCCCGCGCCCGCCGCCTCGAGCTGCTGCGGGACGGCGAGGGCCTCGTGGGGCTCTTGCGACCCGATCACCTCGAATCTCTATGACCCCTCGCAGGCGGGCGCCATTCCCGACACCGCGCTCGCCGCCTCGCTGGGCTGCGGCAATCCCACGGCGCTCGCGGAGCTGCGGCCCGGGGAGACCGTCCTCGACCTGGGCGCCGGCGGCGGCATCGACGTGCTGCTCTCCGCGCGGCGCGTGGGCCCGGCCGGCAGGGCCTTCGGCCTCGACATGACCGACGAGATGCTGGCACTCGCCGAGGAGAACAAGAGGAAGAGCGGCCTGGCGAACGTGCACTTCCTCAAGGGCGAGATCGAGGACATCCCGCTGCCGGACGCGAGCGTGGACGTGGTCATCTCCAACTGCGTGATCAACCTCTCGGGCGACAAGGACCGCGTGCTGCGCGAGGCATTCCGCGTGCTCAGGCCCGGCGGGCGCTTCGCGGTCTCCGACGTCGTCGTGCGCGGCGAGATCCCGGCCGCGATCCGCCGAGACCTCGAGCTGTGGGCGGGCTGCATCGCCGGCGCCCTCTCGGAGGACGACTATCGCGCCAAGCTCGCGGCCGCGGGCTTCACCGACATCGGCGTCGAGGTGACGCGGGTCTACGGTGGCGAGGATGCCCTTGCCTTCCTCGCGGGCCGGGGGCTCGACGAGGCCGCGGTCGCCTCGGTCGACGGCAAGTTCGTCTCCGCCTTCATCCGCGCCCGCAAGCCCTGACGGGCCCGGCTCAAGGGCTGCCGCCGCACTCCAGGCGGATGTCGGCGTAGTGGCCCACCGCCTGCGTCCCAGTATCGGGTCAGGAGCGCAATCGATTTCAGGGTTCCAGGAACCGGACGCGGCCGGTCTCGAGTTCGTAGATGGCGCCGACGAGCTTCATCGCGCTCGTCGCGCCCACGGCCTTCACTTCCGGCGTTTCGCGCAGCGTCCGCAGCGTCCAGCGCACGTTGGACTCCACGGCGGCATGGAGCAGGTCCCCGGGCGGCTGCGTGCCGTCGAGACCGTCCAGCGCCGGCAGGATGTTCTCGACGAGGAGCTCGATCCGGCTCTTGTGCTCCGCGCCGTGGAACTTCGAGGCGATCGCGGCCTCCACCGCCCCGCAGCCCTCGTGCCCCATGACGACGAAGAGGGGCGTGCGCAGGTGGGCGCCGGCGTACTGCAGCGTCCCGAAGATCGCGCTCCCGAGCACGTTGCCCGCGACGCGCACGACGAAGAGCTCGCCCAGGTGCGCGTCGAAGATCACCTCCGGCGGCACGCGGCTGTCGCTGCAGCCGAGGATGGTGGCGTAGGGCTGCTGGCCCTTGGTGAGGTCGGCCAGGACCTCCTTCTGCACCGTCGGGAAATGCGCCTCGCCGTTCACGAAGCGCGCGTTGCCTTCCTTGAGGCGCTCGAGCGCCTGTTCGGCGGTCCAGGGATGGGAATTTTCGTTCGCCAAGGCTCGCTCAGTTCGTGGAGGGTGGCGCGGATTCCTGCTTCGTGTAGCGAAGCGGCGCGAGGTCGTAGCCCTGCTGGCGCGCGCTGGCGAGCGCGTTCTCCAGGAGATCGGCGGGGAGCTTCGGCGTTCGCGAGAGAATCCAGAGGTACTTGCGCCCGGGGTTGCCCACCACCGCCCAGCGGTAGCCGGCGTCGAGCCCGATCACCCAGTAGTCGGCGCGGAAGGGCCAGAAGAACTGCACCTTGAGCCGGGCGTTGCCGCTTCCCTCCACCGCCCAGGCTCGCGCCGTCGCCTCGTCGAATCCGTCCTCCGTCCGGCAGCGGTTGACCACCGAGACGTCGCCGTCGGGCCGCAGCGCGTACTCGGCCGTCGTGTCGCCGATGCACTGGCGCTGGAAGAACATGGGAAAGGCGGCGATCTCGTACCACTTGCCCGCGTAGCGGGCGAGGTCGACCTCGGCGACGGTCCGCACCGGCGGCGCATCGGCCAGGGCGGGCGCTCCCGGAAGGGAAAGGGCGAGGAGGAGCGACGCGATCCGGGTGTCCATGCCGTCCAATGTACTTCAACGGCGCCTCAAAGGCGGCCGCTCAGCGTCCATCCCAGGGAGAGCAGGCCGATCGCGGCGATCCAGCTGCCGGCCACTCGCATGGCGATGCGCGCCCCGGTCGCCTGAAGGCGCAAGCCCGGGGCCACGATCAGCGTCGTCACCACGAGGGCCGCGCCGACGATCCCCGCGAGCGCCATGCCGTCGTGCCTGGCCGTGGCGAGGGCCGCGCCGTTGAACAATCCGTGCGCGAGCCCCGCGGCCACGGCGAGCGCCGTCACGAGCGCCCTCGGCAGGCGCCGTCCTGCGGCGACGAGAACGCCCAGCGCGATGAGCGAGAGGGATGTCGCGCTCGCGGGAAGGTAGGCCTTCCCCGCCGCGAAGCCCGCAAGTCCGCCGGCGAGCCATGCCGCGGGGAGCGCTCCCGCGGCGCGCTGCGCCGTGGCTTCGTCGTGCTGGCTCGCGAGCACCGCCATCGCCACGACCGCGAGAAGGTCGTCGAAGGAGAGGAAGAGATGCAAGGCGCCGTCGGCCAGGGGGCCGAGGCCGGTGTCCGGCAGGTGGGCGCTCGCGCCCGTCGATGCCAGCAGCAGCCACGCGCAGGCCGAGGCAGCCCGCGCGCGCCGCCTCAGGCCAGCGCCCGCCAAAGGAAGAAGACTCCCGCCGCTCCGACCACGGCACCGGCTCCGCGAAGGGCGATCCGCCCCTTCCGCCAGCGGTGCACGAGGCCGATCGCGATCCCGGTCGCGTGCAGGAGCCCCGTCACGATCACGAAGCCGATGCTGTAGAGGAGCCCGCTCTCGCCGGCGGGCAGCTCGGTGCCGTGCGCGTGGCCGTGGAAGACGGCGAAGAACCCGACCAGCGCGGCCGCGAGCCACAGGGGCGGGCGCGACTGCGTGGCCACCATCGCGCCCAGGAGGATCGCGGAAACGGCGATGCCGACCTCGACGCCCGGCAGCGGCACGCCCAGCAAGCCGAGAAAGCCGCCGAAGGCCATGACGAGCGGGAAGGTCACGGGCAGCAGCCAGATGGCGGGCGCGCCCAGTTGCGCGCCCCACAGGCCCACGGCGACCATCGCGAGGACGTGGTCGAGGCCGGACACGGGATGGAGCATGCCGGTGACGAAGCCGGCCGCCTGCCCCGACTGCTCGTGCGCCCAGGCGGGCAGGGCCAGCAGGACGCCGGCGGCGAGCCACGGGACGGCCGGCATCGACTCGCGGGAGACCTCGCACTTCATGGCATTCGTCCTCGCCTTCGCTCTTCGGGGCCATTTTCGCCGCAAGCACCGTGGCGGCACAACCTCCCGGGGGGCCGGCGCTACAATGGACGGCACCCGAAGCGCAATCCAACCCACCCGATACCGATGAGCGAGATGAACGGCGCCGACGCCCTCGTGCGCATGCTGCAGCTGAACGGCGTGAAGCACGTCTTCGGCCTGTGCGGCGACACGAGCCTTCCCTTCTACGACGCGATGGCGAGGCTGGACCACGGCATCGATCACATCCTCACGCGCGACGAGCGAAGCGCCGGCTACATGGCGGATGCCTACGCGCGCGTGACCGGCAGGCCCGGCGTGTGCGAGGGGCCCAGCGGCGGCGGCGCCACCTACCTGCTGCCGGGCCTGGTCGAGGCCAACGAGTCCTCCATTCCGGTGCTCGGAATCACGTCGGACGTCTCGGTGGGCTCGCGCGGGAAATTCCCGCTGACGGAGCTCGACCAGCAGTCCCTCTACCGGCCGCTCACCAAGTGGAACACCACCATCGACCGCGTGGACCAGATTCCCGGCGCCGTGCGAAGCGCCTTCCGCGCCATGACCACGGGTCGCACGGGGGCCACCCACATCTGCCTGCCCTACGACCTGCAGAAGCAGCCGATCGATCCGGCGGAAGTCTGGGCGCAGCCCGGACACGACCGCTACCCCGCGATGCGCTCGCGACCGCACCAGGCCGACGTCGAGATCGCCGCGGAGCGGCTCGTCGCGGCCCGGTGCCCGGTGATCGTCTGCGGCGGCGGAGTCGTCCTCGCCGGCGCCTGCGGGATGCTCGAGACGCTCGCCACGATGCTCAACGCCCCGGTGTGCACCACGGTGAGCGGCAAGGGCACGCTGCCCGATTCCCACCCGCTCAACGTGGGCGTGGTCGGCACCAACGGCGGCGTGCCTGCCACGCGCGAGGTGGTGATGCAGGCCGACCTCGTGTTCTTCGTGGGKGCGCGCGCSGGMTCSACCACCACCGAGCACTGGAAGTACCCGGCGCGCGACGTGCCCATCGTGCATCTCGACGTCGACGGCATGACGATCGGCACCAACTACCGCACCGACGTGGCGCTCGTGGGCGACGCGCTCCTGGGGCTCGCGGACCTGAACGAGGCCGTGCGCGCGCGCCTGAAGCACCGCCCCGCGGACGCCGCCGACGGGCGCGCCATCGCCGGCAAGGCGCGGGCGAGGAAGCTCGCGGACTTCGCGGCGCTGGCCGCCTCGACCGACACGCCCATCAAGCCCGAGCGCGTGGTGGACTGCCTCAACCGCCACCTGCCCGCCGGCGCCATCCTCGTCGCGGATCCCGGCACGCCCTGCCCCTACTTCTCGGCCTACTTCGACGCGCCGCAGTCGGGGCGCCACTTCATCACCAACCGCGCGCACGGGGCGCTCGGCTTCGCCATGTCCGCCGGCGTCGGCGCGCAGTTCGGCCGGCCCGACGCGATGGTGGTGGCCGCCATGGGCGACGGCAGCTTCAACTTCACCTGCGGGGAGCTCGAGACGATCGTGCGCCGCGGCGTGCCGCTCAAGATGGTCGTCTTCTCCAACACCGTGTACGGCTGGATCAAGGCGAGCCAGAAGACGGGCTACGGCGAGCGCTACTTCTCCGTGGACTTCAACCGCACGGACCACGCGCGCGTGGCCGAGGCCTTCGGGGTGAAGTCCTGGCGCGTCGAGGATCCCGCCGGCCTCGATGGCGCCGTCAAGGCCGCGCTCGCGCACGACGGGCCCGCGCTCGTCGACGTGATCTCGCAGCAGCTGCAGGACACCGCCGTTCCCGTGAGCCAGTGGATGGGCTGAACTTCGCAAACGGTACCAGGTACGCGTACCAGGTACGCGTACCTGGTACCGAGGAAACCCCCGTCGCCAACCTTTGACCCGGAGTCCCGACCATGACCGACTTCTCCCGCCGCGACGCCCTGCGCATGACGGCCGCGCTGGCCGCCGGCGCGCTCGCGCCATCGGCGTTCGCGCAGTCCGACGCCTCCCTCAAGCTCGTCGTCACCTTCCCGCCGGGCGGCTCGACCGACATCACTGCGCGCATCGTCCAGCCGCGGCTCTCGGAGCGCATCGGCAGGCCGGTCGTGGTGGAAAACCGCCCCGGTGCGGCGAGCCAGGTGGGCACGCAGTTCGTGGCCCGGGCCGCGCCCGACGGCAACACGGTGCTCGTGTGCTTCGACACGCACGCGATCAACCCCATCGCCAAGAAGAACCTGCCCTACGACACCTTCAAGGACTTCGTCGGCGTCTCGCTCGCCGTGCGCTTCCCGCTGGTGATCGGCGCCCACCCGTCCGTGCCGGGTAAGAACCTGAAGGAGTTCCTCGAGGCGGCGAAGAAGGAGCCGGGCAAGTTCAGCTACGCCTCCACCGGCGTGGGCTCGATGAATCACCTCGTGGCCGAGGACCTGAAGCGCCAGGCCGGCGCCGACATCCTGCACGTGCCCTTCGGCGGCGGGGGGCCGGCGGTCGCGGCCGTGCTGGGCAACACGGTGAGCTTCACGCTCCTTTCCTACGCCGCGCTCAAGGGCAGCATCTCCGGCGGCAAGATCAAGGCGCTGGCCGTCACGGGTACCAAGCGCCTCGCGGACCTGCCCGACGTGCCCACGGTGGCCGAGTCGGGCTTCCCCGGCTTCGAGGCCTACTCCTGGATCGGCATCTTCGCGCCCTCGGCCACGCCGCCGGCCACGGTGAAGAAGCTCACCGAGGACTTCCAGGCCGCGCTCACGCACGCGGAGGTCTCGAAGAAGCTTTCCGATGCCGGATTCGAGGTGATGGCCACCGACGGCCCGGCGCTCGACCGCTTCGCCGTCGGCCAGTACGAGCGCTGGAGCGACTTCGTGAAGAAGACCGGCCTCAAGATGGAGGAGTGATCCCGCACTCGTACCAGGTACGCGTACCTGGTACGGGTACCTGGTACCGGAGATTAGGATGAAGTTCGGACTCGACCACGTGGTGATCGCGGTGGCGGACCTCGCGAAGGCCGTCGGGGACTATCGCGCGCTCGGCTTCACCGTCGTGCCCGGCGGGCGCCACCCGGGGCGCACCTCGCACAACGCGCTCGTCTCCTTCGAGGACGGCTCCTACCTCGAGCTCATCGCGTGGACGCAACCGGGCCCCGCCGAGCGCTGGTACAACGAGCACGCCAGGCACGGCGACGGCCTCATGGATTTCGCGCTCGTTCCCGAGGACGTGCCGCTCGCCGTGCGCGAGGCGAAGGAACGCGGCCTCGAGCTCGACGGGCCGAAGGAAGGCGGGCGGGCGCGGCCCGACGGCCAGCAGGTGAAGTGGCAGGCGGCGCGGCAGAAGACCTTCGACCTGCCCTTTCTGTGCGGCGACGTCACGCCGAGGGCGCTTCGCGTGCCGGAGGGCGAGGCGCGCGCGCACGCCAACGGCGTGAGGGGAATCGCCCGCGTGACGGTGGCCGTGCACGACCCGGAAGTCTCGAAGGAGCGCTATGCCGCGCTGCTGGGGCCGAAGGTGGGGAAGGATGGCGCCGAGAGGGAGCGCGACGATCCCTCGCTCGTGCTGCCGGCCTCGGGGCTGCGCGCCGCCATCGTGAAGATCGGCAGGACGGAAATCCTCCTCTTCTCCCCATCCCCCGAGGCGAACGATTCCGCGCCGATCGTGAAGACGCTGCGCGCGAGGCTCGCCACGCGCGGCGAGGGACCGATGGCGCTCGTCCTGCGCGGGGCCGCGAAGACGACCTCGCGCCAGTTCGATCCGGCCGCCACCTGCGGCGTGCCGATCGTGATCCAGCCCTAGGCGGCGCAGCCGCATGCGCCTCGAAGACCTGCGGCTTCGCCTGCGCGAGCTCGGAGCCGGCCCTTCCCACGAACGCGCGGTGCTGCGCGCCTGGATCCACGCGCGTCCGCTGGACCACGGCCCGCGACCGGCAAACGACTTCCTGCCACTGCGCCTTCGAGAGGCGCTGCCGACCCTGGCGCAGGAGCTCGCGAGGCTCGCGGAAGCGCGCCTGGAGGAGGTCGCCAACGACGGCTCCGCGCGGTTGCTGGTGGGACTCGCCGACGGCCAGTCGGTGGAAGCGGTGCTCCTGCCGCGGGACGGCGTCTGCGTTTCCACGCAGGCGGGCTGCGCGGTGGGCTGCGTCTTCTGCATGACGGGCCGCCAGGGCCTCGCCCGCCACCTCGGCTCCGCGGAGATCGTCGCCCAGGTGGCGCTGGCGCGCTCGCGCCGCGCCGTGAGGAAGGTGGTGCTCATGGGCATGGGAGAGCCCTCGCACAACCTCGACGAGGCGATGGATGCGATCGAATTCCTGGGCACCGAGGGCGGCATCGGCCACAAGAACCTCGTCTTCTCGACGGTGGGCGACCGGCGCGTGTTCGAGCGCCTGCCGCGCGGGCCGGTTAAGCCCGCGCTCGCGCTCTCGCTGCACTCGACCTTCGCGGCCCGGCGCGAGGCGCTGATGCCGCGCGCGGCACGCATCGATCCGCAGGAGCTCGTGGAGCGCGCCGAGGCCTACGCGCGGGCGACGGGCTATCCCATCCAGTACCAGTGGACCCTGCTCGAGGGAGTCAACGACGGCGACGAGGAGGTGGAGGCCGTCGCGAGGCTCCTCGCCGGCAAGTACGCCGTCATGAACCTCATCGCCTGGAACGCGGTCGAGGGCCTGCCGTTCCGGCGCCCGCCGCTCGAGCGCGTGCACACGATCACGCGGCGGCTGGGCGAGCTGGGCGTCCTCGCGAAGGTGCGCGACTCCGCGGGACAGGAGGTCGAGGGCGGCTGCGGGCAGCTGCGCTCGCGCGCACTGGGGCGTAGCATTGTCCTTGCAGCCGGATAGGCTGCTCCACGCACGGGAGACCAAGAAAATGAAGCGCATGGCTGCGTACGCGGTCGGCCTTTCCCTGGCCCTCCTCGGGCCGGCGGCCTGGTCCGCGCCCGCCCTCGAGCAGGTCGGCGAATTCGCCGTCAAGGAAGCCAACCAGGGTGTGGGCGTCGACGCGGAGCACTTCTACGCCGTCGACAACCAGGTGATCGCCAAGTACGACAAGAAGACCGGCAAGCTGGTGAAGAAGTGGCAGGGCGACAAGAAGGGCCCGATCCTGCACCTCGACAGCGCGATGCTCATGGACGGCAGGATCTACGCCGCCCACTCCAACTGGCCGGACTGGCCCATGACGAGCTCGCTGGAGATCTTCGACGCGGCCACGATGGAGCACGTCGGCTCGCACAGCTTCGGCATCCAGTACGGCTCGCTCACCTGGGTCGACTGGCACGACGGCCACTGGTGGATGACGTTCGCGAACTACGACCGGCTCATGGCCCCGGGCAAGACGCCCTACGGCCACAAGGCCAACACGCTCATGGTGAAGTTCACGAAGGACCTCCGGCCGCTGCAGTCGTGGACGCTGCCGAAGGCGCTCCTCGACCGCTTCGAGGACATGAGCAATTCCGGCGGCTCGTGGGGCCCCGACGGCTACCTCTACCTCACGGGCCACGATCCCGCCGAGCTCTACCGCGTGCGCCTGCCGAAGGCCGGCTCCGTGCTGGAGGTCGTCGACATCATCCCGATGAACATCCGCGGCCAGGGCATCGCGTGGGACCGCTCCCAGCCCGGCGTCATCTACGGAATCGTCCGCGCCACGAAGAAGGAGCTCGAGTCGGGCGGAAGCCACAAGGTGACCGTCTTCCGCCTGGCCGAAAAGCCCTGAGTCGCAGCCCATC
>PQAI01000234.1 GCA_003105245.1 Betaproteobacteria bacterium
CGCGCCGGGATCGGCGTGGTGCGAATGGTGGGCTGGCGGGCGCGCCGCGAATTGACCGCCGCGCCGCCTTTCTTGCGGGAAACGCCGCCGGCGCCGGATCGATTCGCCGGGACGCCGCGGGAATTGACCGCGGCGCCGGGAACCGTTGTTGCCGGCGGGGGCTTGCCGCTACCATGGCCGCTTCCCCCCGGAGCGGGCCCAGGCCATGGACGCGCTTTCCGAAGTCCTCAAGGTGCTCAAGCTCACCAGCGGCCTCTTCCTCGAGGCCGAGTTCACCGCGCCCTGGTGCATCGACTCGGCGCCCGGCACGGAGGACGTGCGGCACATCCTCCCGGACGCGGAGCAGGTGAGCATCTACCACCTGGTGACCGAGGGCCGCTGCCGCGCCGCGCTTCCCGGCTCCAGCGAGTCGGTGGACCTGGGCCCGGGCGATCTCATCATGTTTCCGCACGGCGACGGCCACCGCCTCGGCAGCGACCTGCAGCTCGCTCCCGTGGGGGCGGAGATCCTCGTCGAGCCCTCGCCCGAGGGAGGCCTCGCGAGGATCCAGCATGGGGGCGGGGGCGCGCGCACGCGGTTCGTGTGTGGCTTCCTCGCCTGCGACAAGCGCCTCTGCAGGCCGCTGCTGGGGGCGCTGCCGCGCATGCTGCGGGTGGAGCTGGGCGACGGGCCGGCGGGCGCCTGGATCACGGCCACGCTGCGCCACGGGGCCTCGGAGACGCACGCGCCGCGCCCCGGGTCCGACGCGCTGCTCGGTCGCCTGTCGGAGCTGCTCTTCGTCGAGGCGATCCGCCACTACACCGCCTCGCTTCCGCAGGACCAGCTCGGCTGGCTCGCGGGCCTTCGCGACCCGTACGTGGGCAAGGCGCTGGCGCTGCTGCACGCCGATCCGGCGCGCGACTGGGAGGTGGAGGCGCTCGCGAAGGAAGCGGGGCTTTCGCGCTCCGCACTGAACGAACGCTTCAACGCGCTCATCGGCGAGCCTCCCATGCAGTACCTCACGGGCTGGCGCCTGGCGCTCGCCTCGCAGGCGCTTTCCTCGTCCAACGACGCCGTCGCCCGCATCGCCGGGCGCGTGGGTTACGATTCGGAGGCGGCCTTCAACCGCGCGTTCAAGCGGGAGTTCGGCATTCCGCCGGCGGCCTGGCGGCGCGCGGCGAGGGCGACACGGAATCGAGGCAATGCAGATCCTGGTGAGTGAAGTCGGCCCGCGCGACGGGCTGCAGAGCGTCAAGCGGGCCATGCCCACGCAAGCCAAGCACGACTGGATCGGGGCGCTCGCCGCCGCCGGCATCCGCGAGATCGAGGTGGCTTCCTTCGTGCCGGCCAAGCTCCTGCCGCAGATGGCCGACGCGGCCGAGGTGGTGCGGGAGGCGGCGAAGATCCCGGGCCTCACGGTTCTGGCGCTGGCGCCCAACCTGCGCGGCGCGCAGGACGCCATCGCGGCCGGGGCGCACAAGGTGACGATGCCCGTCTCGGCCTCGGAGGCCCACAGCCAGGCGAACCTGCGCAAGGGCGTGGACGCCGCCATCGACGAGGTGCGCCGCGTCGTGGAGCTGCGCGACTCGCTTCCCGCGGGCAGCCGGCCCGGCGTCGAGGTCGGCATCTCGACGGCTTTCGGCTGCACGCTGCAGGGCGAGGTCCCGGAGGACTTCGTCATCGCGGTGGCGGGGCGCCTCGCGGAGGCGGGCGTCGACTCCATCGGGCTTTCCGACACGACCGGCTATGCGAACCCGGCGCAGGTGCGGCGCCTCTTCCGGCGCCTCGGCGCCCTGGTCGGGCACCGCATGGGCGGCGCGCACCTGCACAACACGCGCGGGCAGGGACTCGCCAACGTGGTCGCCGCGCTCGACGTGGGCGTCACCACCTTCGACGCCTCCCAGGGCGGCATCGGCGGCTGCCCCTACGCCCCGGGCGCGAGCGGCAACATCGTCACGGAGGACCTCGTGTTCCTCCTGGAATCGATGGGATTCGACACGGGGATCGACATGGCGAAGCTGCTGGCCGCGCGCGAGGTCCTTAAGGCGGGCCTGCCCGGCGAGCCGGTCTACGGCCACGTGCCGGACGCGGGGCTGCCGAAGACGTTCCGCCCGGCCGCCGCGGGTGCCGCATGAGCGCCCTGCCCCTGGAAGGCATCCGCGTCGTCGAGTTCTCGCACATGGTGATGGGCCCGGCCTGCGGGCTCGTGCTGGCGGACCTCGGCGCCGAGGTGATCAAGGTGGAGCCCGAGGGCAAGGGCGATCCCACGCGGTATCTCACCAGTTCCGGCGCCGGCTTCTTCGCCTCGTTCAACCGCAACAAGAAGAGCGTCACGCTGGATCTCGGCTCGGCCGGCGGAATCGCCACGGCGAAGAAGCTCGTCGCCACCGCCGACGTGTTCCTGGAGAACTTCCGCCCCGGGGCGCTGGAGGCGAAGGGGCTGGGCTACGGGGCGCTCTCCGCCGCCAACCCGCGCCTCATCTACCTCTCGCTCAAGGGCTTCCTCGCCGGGCCCTACGAGAAGCGCACGGCGCTGGACGAGGTGGTGCAGATGATGAGCGGGCTCGCGTACATGACCGGGCCCGTGGGCCGGCCGCTGCGCGCGGGCGCGCCCGTGAACGACATGATGGGCGGCATGTTCGGCGCCATCGCGGTGATGGCGGCGCTGCGCGAGCGCGACCGCACGGGCCAGGGGAAGTACGTGCAGAGCGGCCTCTTCGAGAACGCGGCCTGGCTCGTCTCCACGCACATGATGCAGCACGCGGTTTCCGGCAGGGCGCCCGAGCCGATGTCGGCGGGCAAGCGCGCGTGGGGCGTGTACGACGTCTTCACGACGGCCGACGGCAAGCAGCTCTTCGTGGGCGTGGTCACCGAGCGGCAGTGGGAGATCTTCACGAAGCGGCTTGGCGATCCCGCGCTCCTCGATCCCGCCTACGCGACGAACAACGACCGCTCGCGGGCGCGCGAGACGCTCATCCCGCTCGTCGCGACGATCCTGGGAAAGCGCACCTGCGCGGAGATCGAAGCGATGTGCGAGGAGGCGGGGCTTCCCTTCGCGCGCGTGCAGACGCCTTCGGACCTCTTCGACGACCCGCACCTCAATGCCGGCGGAATGGTCGGCCAGGTGCTGCCCGACGGGAAAGCGACGCGGATCCCGGGCCTGCCGCTGCAGTTCGGCGACGACCGGCTGGGCCTGCGCCTTCCACTACCAAGACCCGGCGAGCACAACGACGAGATCCTCGGCGGTTTGTAATCAGATCAGGAAATCCAATCTGATTACGAGAGGGGCTTGGCGAGGGAGGCGGCCTCGGCGGGATCCGGCAGCTGCGGCCGGTCACGCTCGCGATCGACGAGGCACAGGAACCCGAGCGGCTCGTCGGCGGCGGCGCGGAACTGGTGCCAGGTCATGGGCGGCACGCTCACGAGGTCGTTCGTCGCGAGATCCCACGCCTTGTCGCCCACGAGGCAGCGGCCACGGCCGCGGATCACCATCACGTTGTGCACGTGCTCGTGGCGCTCGAGCGTGGTCCAGCCGCCYGGCGCCACCTCGAAGTAGCGGAGCTGGGTCGCGAGCGACGGGTCGTCGAAGAGCACCTGGCGCGTGACATCCTTGAACGGCGCGCTGCCTTCCTGCTTGTATTCGAGCACGTCCACGCCTTCCCAGTGGAAGGCGCCGTCGTGCTTGCGGACGAGCTTTTCGGTCATGACCGCCTCACCTTTTCCGCGAACTCCCGGCTGCGCTCCGCCAGCCGGTCCCCTGCGACGAGCAGCCCGCCGCCGATGAGCAGCATCGTATCGCGTCCGTAGTCGGCCACCATCTCCGGCACCCGCTCGACGCTCATGCCGCCGGCGGGCACGGGCAGGACGGGCGCGAGGTCCTCCCAGGGATCGCGCGCCGCCCGCGCGATGGCCAGGCACGTGTCGCGGCCGTAGCTGAAGCGGCCCCCGTGGTTGGGGAAGATGGTGGCGTCGGCCCCGAAGAGACGGAATAGCTTTCCGAGGAGGAGGGCTGGCGCGATCCGCGTGGCCCCGCCGAACGCCGGATGGGCGAGGAGAGCGAGCCCCGACTCCCGCCGCAGCTCGACGAACACCGGAAGCCCCACGAGCATCGGCGCCACGAGGGCCATGCGAAGGCCGCAGTCGCGCGCGACCCGCAGCTGGTCCGCGAGCGCGCGCGGATCGCCCGAAAGCGTGGGTGCGTAGAGCGTGCGCCCGCCGGTCTCGCGGTTGGCCTCCGCGATGGCCTGCTGCACCGCCGGCACGCGCTCCGCGAATGGCGAGAAGGCCTGGTTCGCGAGCCCGTGGTCGTCCTTCACCACGTCGATGCCGGCGAGCGCGAAGGTGCGCGCGAGGTGCGCGAGGTGGTCCACCGTCGAGCCCTGCGGCTTGAGCGCCGAGCAGGTGAGGGGGCGCTGCGGCGCGCCCAGCATCGCGCGCAGTCCGGCGATGCCGAACTCCGGGCCCGGGAAGGCCTTCGCGTAGCCGGGCGGGAAGGCGACGTCGACGAGCTCCACTTCCGGTTGCAGCGAGCAGTTGCCGAAGAGCATGTTGACGAGCTGGGAAGCTTCGCCGCCCGTGGTCTCGGCCGCGATCCCGAGAGCCACCTCGAACGCGTCCCCGCTCGGCCGGATCGACTCGACGGTCGCGATCACCTCGGCGAGCACGCGCGCGTCGCGGATCGCCTCGACGGGCATCTCCACGCTCTGCTCGGAGGCGAGCGCCCTGGCGCGCGCCTCGATGTCGCCCGCGGAAGCGGCGATGCGGTAGGTGGCGAGGATCCGTCCGGCCATGGCTCAGGCCGCCCTCAGGGAATCGACRATCTCCAGCCGTGCCGCCCGCACGCTGGGGAGGAACCCCCCGACGAGGCCCATGAACAGGGCGAAGGCGAGCGTCTGCACGGCGATGGCGGGCGTGAGGTGGAAGCCGAASGCGAGCTGGCTGAAGCTCTGCCAGTTCATGGTCGTGATGGTGAAGGCCTGCAGGAAGGAGGCGAGGACGAGGCCCGCGAGTCCCCCGACGAGGGAGAGCATCAGCGACTCGGCGAGGAAGGCCGAGAGGATGCTGGCGCGACGGAAGCCCAGGGCCCGCAGCGTCCCGATCTCCGCGGTGCGGCTCGCCACGGCGGCGTACATGGTGATCATGGCGCCGATCATCGCACCGATCGAGAAGATGACGGAGAGCGCGATCCCCAGGTAGCTGATGAAGGTGGAGAGCGACCTCGACTGCTCCTGGTAGTAGAGCGGCTCGCGGAAGACCTCGACGATGAGGCGCTGGTCGGCGGCCACCCGGGCGGCGAAGGCCTCGAAGCGGTCCGCGCTCGCCAGGCGCACCAGGACCGAGGAATAGGCCGAGCGCCGGAAGGCCTGCATCATCTGGTCCACGTCGCCCCAGATCTCGGAATCGAAGCCGCTCTTCTGCCCGTCGAACGTTCCGACGATCGTCCACTCGCGGCCCGCGAAGCGCAGCTTCTCGCCGATGCCCGTGCCGTCGAAGCCCTCGGCGATGGCGCGGCCGACGACCACCTCGGAGGAGCCCGGCCGGAACATCCGCCCCTCGACGACGGTGACCTGCGGGCGCAGCCGGATCCCCATGGCGGGCATGCCGCGCACCACGAGGTTGGCCGGCTTGTCGCTGCCGCGCTTCGGGATGGCGATGAGGACGAGGGTCTCCTTGGAGACGAGGGGCGCGCCGTCCTCGCCGCGCGCCACCTCGGGCAGCGTCTCGAGGAGGGAGGCCTGGTCGCGGTAGACGGCGCTCTGGATCTCCGTCTGCGCGGCCGGCCGCAGCAGGACGGCGTTCTCCCAGGATCCGGTGCCCACGAGCGTCTTCCTGAGTCCCGCGTCGAGCATCAGCACCGCCGCGAAGACGAACACCACCAGGGCCATGCCGCCCGCGGTGAGGAGCGTCGTGAGCTTCCTCGTCCAGAGGTTGCGGAAGACGTAGGAGAGCGGGATCGTCATCTGGTGGCTCCCCTCTCCCTCGGGGAGAGGGGCCGGGGGTGAGGGCTCATCCGATGTACCTCAGGCCTTCCACGATCTTCACGCGCGCGGCGCGGATCGCCGGGACGATGCCCGCCAGCACGCCCACGGCGAGCGCCGAGGCCGCCTGCAGCGCCACCGTCTCCGGCGCCACCTTGAACACGGGGAAGAAGGAGCCGAGCGCCGCCTTGAATCCCGCGGCCACGGGAAAGGTGGCCAGGATCCCGGCGGCACCCCCCAGCGCCGTGATCATGAGCGACTCGCCGACGATGAGCGCCGCGACGAACCCGGGGCCGAAGCCCAGCGCCTTGAGCGTGGCGTATTCGGCCAGCCGCTCGCGCGCCGTCATGGCCATGGTGTTGGCCACCACGGCGAAGATGATCACGATCACCACGAACGAGACGACGCGCACCGCCATCACGATCGTCTCGGTCTGCGCGATGAAGGAGAGCTGGAAGGCCTTCTCGGTCTCCGTGAGGGTCTCGGCCAGCGAGTTGCGGAACTCGCGGTCGATCGCCTGGCTGATCTCCGCCGCGCGGGAGCCGTCGGCGATCTGGATGATGAAGACGCCCACCTGCTCGGCGCGGCGGGGGTAGAACCGCTTGATCTGCTCGTTGAGGTAGTCCCAGTGGAARTAGAGCTGGCGCGTGATCGTGGACTCGTCCCTGGGCTCGTAGATGCCGCGCACCACGAACTCCCAGGTGCCGGGRTAGATCGTGCCCTTCACCGGGATCACGTCGCCCACCTTGAAGCCGTGCGTGTCCGCGAGGAGCCTSCCCACCATCGCCCCGCGCCGGTCGCGCTTGAACGCGGCGAGYTCCTCCGGGTTSGTCCGGAACTCCGGGTAGAGGTCGAAGAARTTGTCGTGGTCCACCGCGAACTGGGCGAAGAAGTTGGCCGGCGTCATGTCCTTGTAGATGCCGCCGAACCAGTTCGACGACGACACGGCCGTCACCCCGTCCACCGCGCGGATGCGCTCGCGGTAGTAGACGGGGAGCGGGAAGACGAGCGAAGTCGCGTTGCGGGTCACGAGCCGCTGCGCGGAGGCCATGTCGGAGCCCGCGTACCAGGCGTTCACCACCGTCTGCATGAGCCCGAAGGCGAGGATCGCCACCACGAGCCCCAGCAGCGTGAGGAGACTCCTCAGCTTGTGGCGGAAGATGTTCTTGACGACGAGCTTCAGGTAGTACATCGCGCCTCAGGGGTGCGGCGCCGGCGCGTCCACGAGCTCCCCCTTCTCGAGGTGGACCACGTGGCGCGCGCTCTCGACCGCGTGCCAGTCGTGCGTGACCATGATGATCGTCTTGCCCATCTCCGCGTTGAGGCGCCGCAGCAGCCCCAGGATCTCGGTGGCGCTCCTGCGGTCGAGGTCGCCCGTGGGCTCGTCGGCGACGATGATCGCGGGATCGGCGACCAGCGCCCGCGCGATGGCCACGCGCTGCTGCTGCCCGCCCGAGAGCTCGTTGGGGTAGTGGTCGCGGCGGTCGGTGAGTCCGACGAGGGCGAGCGCCGTGTCGACGCGCTCGCGGCGCTCGCGGCGCGAAAGCGGGGTGAGGAGCAGCGGCAGCTCCACGTTCTCGAACGCGTCGAGGACGGGCATGAGGTTGTAGAACTGGAAGATGAAGCCGACGTGGGACGCCCGCCAGTCGGCGAGATCGCCCTCGGAGAGCCGCGTGATGTCCTCGCCGGCCACGAGCAGCTCGCCGGCGTCGGGCTTGTCGATGCCGGCGATGAGGTTGAGGAGGGTGGACTTGCCCGAGCCCGACGGCCCCATGAGCGCGATGAAGTCGCCCTCGGGGATGTCGAGGGTGATGTCGAAGAGGACCGGCACGTCCTGGTCCCCGCGCCGGTAGCCCTTGGCGAGGTGCGCGATCCGGACGATGGGGCGAGCCCCGGCCCCGGCTTCGGAATTCACTTCTTGAGTGGCGCCACTGTGGCGCCGTCGCGCAGCTTCTCCGGCGGCGACAGGGCGACGCGATCGCCCGCCTTCACGCCCTCGACCTCGACGAGGTCCCCGAGCCTGCGGCCGGCCTTCACGGGCGCCTGCCTCGCGCGGTTGTCCTTGTCCAGGACGAAGAGCACGGTGAGATCGCCGCGCTTCGCGAGCGCCTCGGGCCGCACCGCGGTCACCGACTTGCGCTCGTTCGCCTCCGGGACGCGCTCGAGGAAGGCGACCTTGGCGCTCATGTCCGGGAGCACGCGCGGGTCCTTTTCCCGGAACGCCACCTTCACGAGGAGCGTGGCCTTGGTCCGGTCGACGGTGGGCACGATGCGCGAGACCTCGCCCAGCAGCCGCAGGTCGGGGTAGGCGTCGAGCTGGATCTCGGTCGGCATGCCCACGCGGATCTTCGCGATGGAGGACTCCGCGACGTCGGCCTCGACTTCCAGCGTCTCCATGTCGGCCATGTTCACGACGGCGCCCTTGGAATCGGCGGCCGAGGAGAACGGCGTGATGATGTCGCCGACGTTGGCGTTCTTGGTGAGCACGATGCCGTCGAAGGGCGCGCGGATGAGCGTCTGCTCCACGGCCACGCTGGCCGAGCGCACGTTGGCCTCCGCCACGCCGATGGCGGCCTTGAGGCTCGCGATGGCGGCCACGGCCTTCTCGTAGCGGGCGCGGGCCGTGTCGACGGCCGACTCGGCGACGAACTTCTTCTCGAGGAGCTCGCGCGCGCGCTTGAGCGCGACCTCCGCATCGCGAAGCTCGGCCTCGCCCTGCTGCAGGTTCGCCCTCGCGGCGTTGAGCGCCGCCTCGGCGGAGTCGCGGGCGGCGGCGACATCCTGGCTCTCCAGCCGCGCGATCACCTCGCCCGACTTCACGCGCGAGCCCTCCTGCACGCCCAGCCACTCCAGCCGGCCCGTGGCCTTGGTGGAGACGGCCGCCTTGCGCCACGCCACCACGCGCCCGGTGGCGTTCAGGACCGTGAAGCTCTGCGAGGGAAAGGCGCTCGTGACGCTGGCGACGTCGACGGTGACGGGGGCCGTGGCCGAGCGGAAGGCGACGAGGACGGCGATGGCGACCGCCACGGCCGCGCCGGCCGTCCACTTCATCCACCGCGGCCGTCGCTTCGGTCCGGTGGGCTTCGCGCCGCGGTCGATCTGGAGCTTGCTGAGGTCCTGCGAGGCCACGCCGAAAATCCTTGCGAATCAAAGAAATGAATTATACGGCGTGAAAACGGGGACGGTTCCCGGAACCGCTCCCATTTTCAGAAGAGGGCGAGGGTGGCGTCGTGCA